>CALCIK010000122.1 GCA_937907475.1 uncultured Bacteroidota bacterium
GCCTTTGACTAACACTTCCTGTTGACCGGCGTGTTCGGGACTTTCACCCTATAGTGTAATGGTATGCGTAGCGCACAATAAAAACAGGTGCCTACATGACTGTAAGCACCTGTTTCAGTTGATTTTTGAAAATATGGGGATTAGTAGCCAAAAATCTCCTCCAAGGTTAGCTCTTTAAATTCACCCAACGACTTTAGGTAATCCATGTTTAATTTGGTTTTGTCGCCGATGACCAAGTAGGTGTAGTTTTTACCTTTGATGTGTTGGTTAAAGAACTGCTCCATGTCGTTCAGGGTAACGCTTGGGGCTTTTGCATACACATCTTGGTTGAGGTCGTAGTCCAATCCACGGTCTTTGGCGCGCAAGTAACTGAAAAAGATGTCGGTTTTAGTGGTTCGCTCGGTTTCAATTTGTTTGAGAACCGATGCGCGCGCACCTTCAAACTGTTTTTCGGCTTTAGGCATTTCGGTCAACAATTGACGCATAGCATCAACTGCTTCGGCCATTTTGTCGGCTTGTACCCCCATAAAGGCGCGTACATAGTGCGATTTATCGGGTTTGGCAGGGGAGCTGAAATAAGAATAGGCTGAATAAGCCAAAGCGCGAGCCTCGCGAATTTCCTGAAACACAATAGAGGACAATCCACCGCCAAAATACTCACCAAATACAGAGGAAACCGGAGCGAGGTTTTTATTGAACTTTTCATCTTTGGCAAGCATCGAAATCTGTGCTTGAACCATATTATAGTTGACAAAGTAAACCTTGCCTTTGGTGGTAGGTTGTTCGGTAAATTCGACCGGGGTGGGGTAGTTTTTAAGTTTCGAGGGCGTTTTATGGTATTTGGCGAGCAGTTTGGATAGGTTTTTCTGTTCCATTTGACCATAATAAAACACATAATGTTTGTAGGTGCTTAACTGCTTCAACAAATCGGTGAGTTCTTTACCCGTGAGTTGTTTGAGTGCTTGTTCGGATAAGACATTGGTAAATTCAGAGTTTGCACCATAAATACCGTAGTTGACCAAGGCTTGTCCAAAGATGACGTTTTTATTCTTTTTACCGTCGTTTCGTTCTTTCAAAACACCGTCAATCATGTTGTCAAGAGCTTCTTGGTCGGGTTTGATATTTGCCAAAACGTGCTCAAATAGTTTTAACCCCGCTTCGAAGGACTCCTCTAAACCCGATAACGAAACATAAACCCTGTCTGCCGATGAATAGATGTCAAAACTGACACCGAGTTTGTAAAACTCTTTTTGCAACTGCTCGGCAGTATATTTTTCGGTTCCGAGATAAGGCAGGTATTTGATGGCCAAGCCCAATTTTTTGTTGTGGTTGGTACCCATGTCCAACACATAGTACATATCAAATGTGGGGTTGAGAACGTTTTTGATATAATTGACCTCTATTCCGTTTTTAAGTTTGGTTTTTTTGATGGCTTCTTTGTAGTTCACAAAAATGGGTTCCAATCGGCCTGCGGGCGTTTTTTCGTAGTTTCTGAAAAACTCGGATTGCTTATCGCGATTGAGTTCTACTTGGCTGATGGGTGGTTTTTCCATTTTAAGCACATTGGGTTCTTCGCCGTTTCGTTTGTAAACAATGGCATAGTTGTTCTTAAAGCGGTCGTTTACAAACTTGACAACATCAGCTTTGGTCACTTTCTCCAAACGGCTGAGTTCGTTGACGATGGATTCCCATTTTTGTCCGGTAATAAAAGAACTGACAAAATAAGAAGCGCGTCCCCAGTTGCTTTCGGCGCGTTTTAGCTCGTTAAGCTTAAAGTTTTTGATGACTGCCGTAATGAGGTCATCGTCAAACTTGCCTTTTTTAAGGATGTCAATTTGTTGCATGAGCAAGTCTCGCACTTCTTCTAAGGATTGTCCTTCACGAGGCACGGCATTGACCACATACATGCTGTAATCGTTCATGTCGTTTTGGTAAGCACCACCATTCAATATTTTTTGTTGCTGAATGAGGTTAATATCCAAGATACCGGCTTGCCCGTTTTGAAAAATTCCGTCCATCAACTTGAGCATAAAAGCATCGTTGGAATTTGCACCATCCAAACGGAAGGCAATGCTGACGCTTTCGGCTTCTTTACCAAGCACCGTAGTTTCTACGGGTTGAGTCATTTCATCTTCGCGTGGAGCGATGGGGCGGGTAAAATTTCTAGAGGGCAGTTTGCCTAAATATTTATCTACTAAGGCAATCGTCGTACCGTAATCTAAATCACCGGCTAAACATACTGCCATATTGTTGGGCACATAGTAAGTATCAAAAAAGCGGTGAATGGCCTCCATGGAAGGATTTTTCAAATGTTCACCCAATCCAATAGTGCTGATATTATAAGGATGTTTGGGAAACAAGGCTTTAAGCATTGCCTGATACACTTTTGTTCCGTCTCGATCCTGTCCCATATTAAACTCCTCGTAAACAGTTTCTAACTCTGTATGGAACAAGCGTAGGACTAATTGACTAAAGCGTTCCGCTTCAACCATTAACCAACGCTCCAATTCATTTGCCGGAATATCGTTGATATAAACCGTTTCATCTGATGAAGTGTAGGCGTTTGTACTTTTTGCACCCAAAGAGCTAATCATTTTGTCGTACTCATTAGAGATGGCAAAAGTGGAAGCGACATAAGAGAGGCTGTCAATTTGTTTATAGATGCGCAGTTTTTCGCCGGGGACATCGGTTTTTTTATGCGCTTCGTATAGGTCGGATATTTGCTTCAACAACTTTTGTTCAGTTGCCCAATCATTAGTGCCTATTTTTGAAGTGCCTTTAAAAACCATGTGCTCCAGATAATGCGCCAACCCTGTATTATCTCTGGGGTCTTCTTTACTACCGACACGCACCGGTACCAAGGTCAGAATTCGGGGTTCATCGGCATTTTTCGACAAATAGACTTTCAATCCGTTGTCTAGGGTATAAATCCGTGTTTTGAGGGGGTCGTTCTCTACATATTCATAAGCATAGTTGCCATCTTTACCTCGTTTAGTTTGGGCATATATGCCGGAGGTTAAGAAAAAAAGAAAAAAGCCTATGAAAAGGCTCGTAATAAACAGGCGAAAGTTGATGGAATGATGAAGGCGCATAAAGCGGGATTTTTTTGTTAAATAAACTGTTAAATATCTGTTAGTTCAAATGCAATTGTAAACGCTTAATGAGGTCGTTCAGTTTGGGGTTGGCAGCAATCATCTCCTTCAACTGTTCGTTGGGCAGGTAAGCGGGCAGGTTTTTTTGCTGCTCATCTACCGGTTGTTTGTTTATCAGCCAATCAATGCTATAATGGCGAATGCCGGTCTTTTTTTGTAAAATGCCCATAAACTTCGGCACCTCGTCCTTCATTAGTTCTTTTTGCACTTCAGAACTTACAGTGAGAACAATAGAGAAGCCTTGCAGTTGCGGTTTAATTTGTTCAAAAAGGGTTCTCACCGAACCCGATTCAACCTTTTTACCAAACTCTTGCCAATATTTTATCACCGCCGCTTCGTCGGGTTCTTCCTTTGTGTTGTTTTTTTGAGCGTTGTTCAAACCGGAAGATTCCGAATCGGCATTGCCGGTCAAATTGAGATGGTCATCGGTTTTAGGATTTGATTTGGTTTTCGTTTTTAAAAGCAAATCCATATTGTTGATATCAATCGTGCTTGATGTCTTATACTTTGCCGAATCCTCTTTTACCGTATTGATTGGATCTTTTTTGTCAGAAGTGTTGGGTGGCAGTTCGTTTTTCGTATCCGTGGTTTTGGTTTCCTGTTTGCTTTTAGCCGTTTCAACGGGTGGTTTTAAGGTGAGCGAAATGCCCCCGCTGTTTGCTTGTAATGCCACATTGCCGCTACCTTGATAGGTGCTTAGTTGTATGGCGTTGGTGGCATAGCACATTTTTAGCAGAGTCAACTCAACTTGAAGGCGTTTGTTTTTACTGGTTTTGTATTGAATTTCACATTCATTGGCAAGGTTGAGCGCACTCAACAACAAAGACATCGGAGCCAACTGTGCCTGGGATTGATACCGCTCTTTCAGCCCTTCGGTAACATCTAACAAAGACAAAGTTGCGGCATCTTTACAAACGAGCAGGTTTCGGAAATGAGCGGCAAGACCGTTGATAAAGTTATCGCCCTCAAAGCCTTTTCGGAGAATTTCGTCAAACAATAGCAACAGGCTTGCAGCATCTTGGATAAGGAGGTAATCGGTTGCTTTGAAAAAGTAGTCGTAGTCCAACACATTGAGTGCCTCCAAAACCTGTTCGTAACCGATGACCCCTTGTGAATAACTTGCAATGCGGTCAAACATCGAAAGGGCATCGCGAAGTCCACCGTCGGCCTTTTGGGCAATAATGTGCAAAGCATCGGCATCGGCACTGATGTTTTGGTCTTTGGCAATATCTTGTAAGTGTTCTACGATGTCTTGAACCGATATGCGGTTGAAATCGTAAATCTGACAGCGCGAAAGAATGGTTGGGATGATTTTATGCTTTTCGGTAGTTGCCAAAATGAAAATGGCATAGGAAGGAGGCTCTTCCAATGTCTTAAGAAAAGCATTGAATGCCGCTGATGAAAGCATGTGAACCTCGTCAATGATGTAGATTTTGTACTTTCCCGATTGAGGAGCAAAACGCACTTGTTCGATTAGGTTGCGTATATCATCTACCGAGTTGTTGGAAGCGGCATCTAACTCAAAAATGTTGAAGGAAGCCGATTGAGTAAACGACACACAGGAGGAACAAGTACCACAAGGTTCCGCTTCGGAGGTTGGGTTTTGGCAATTGAGCAGTTTGGCCAAAATTCGGGCACAAGTCGTTTTACCCACTCCCCTCGGTCCGCAAAACAAAAACGAATGGGCGAGTTTACCCGCCTTAATGGCATTCTTTAAAGTAGTAGTAACCGATTTTTGTCCTACTACATCGGTAAACTTCTGAGGGCGGTACTTTCTGGCAGATACAACAAAACTCATGGGATCGTGGATAAGATGCTTAACAATGCCCCAAAATTACCAAATTATGTGGATACGGAAAAGGAATTTGCACTTAAACATCAATTGAGTACCCCAATTGATTTGCTTCCTAAGCTACACAACCTTTCGTCCATGCATACGCAACAACCAACCGAGATGACCGGTATGAGTGCCCTCATGTCTGATGCTGTGTTGGATGACTATTCGTTTGGTGTCGTTGCTGCCAAATTTCATTCCTGAATGATTTGGAGCATTTAAGTCATCGGGACTTAGGGATTTAATCAGTTCGAGGCATTGAATGTGTATTCCATTATAGACTTGAAGGGTTTCTTCATAAGGCGGCATATTTTCCAAAGCCGGATAAGTAGAGCCTATACTGAAAAGTTCTAACCAAGCAGGAGCTTCGGCATCGCTATTGCCAACAGCTTCGAGAATCAAATAGTGTTCTGCCCAAGCCAAGTGGGCGACTATCCAATGAATGCTGTTGGTGGTAAAACCGTTTACCTCAAACCGTTGGTTAAAGTCAAGTCCTTGCGATTTGTGCAGGTAGTAGTTGGTAAGGTTACGGGTGCTGTTTAACACATCGGCTAAAATAGCCCCTTCGTTGGGAGTGAGGGTCATAAATTGAATGGGAGTTGGTGAAAAGTTATGCTGCTACAAAAGAACAAAGTATTCCGTAAGGGTTGGTTCAAAAAAACCAACATTCCGGAATACTTTGTAATTGATAAGATGTTTACTTAGCCTCTGATTTTTGTTCAAAATCATCGGTCTAACATTGGCGGTATAAAGCCGTTAGTTTTTATATTGTATTTTCTGTATCACATTTTGCCCGATTAAGTTGCCCTGCAAGACACCTTTATCTATTGCTTGACGGAAATGAATACCGCCGTACAATCTGGAAATTGCGGTTTCATTGGCAGCTTCAATAAAAGAAGAAAAACTGCGAGGAGTGCCGTCAATGTCGGTCCTGCTCACATGGGTAGAGTCGGTAAAAGCATAATTGTTGCCGAACAAATCAGAAAGAACGGTTGCTGCTGCTCCTGTTTGTGCCGAATGTCCTGATGTATGTTCGGGGAAAGGCGGGGTGGTCAGGATAGAGGTAAAAGCGGGGTCTATGTATTGTTGAATATAGGTAATCGGGCGAACCAAGTTGAATTGAAACTTACAACGCCAGCAAGATATAAAGGCATCATTTATCGCCATCCCTACTTTAGCATACGTTTCGGCAGTCTTTGCGAGGTTGGCATTTTGTTTACGCAGCACTTGAGTAGTGATAGAAATAGAATGTCCTCCGGGGGTGCTTGTTTTTCCCGGGTCGTCGCTCCAAAATTTTGCAATAACCTCTTGTTCAGGGGTAAGTGTTTGCCATGTTTCATAAACTTCGTTTGCTTCGACATAAAAAGGAGAAGACACATCGGCAGAAAAAGGCAAAGGGGCTTCGGGTATGACATTGGTAATGTTCTCAGTCACAAACGGGCGAACATTTCCCCAATAAGGCTGCATAGCACTTTGAAAAGCCGGAGGAGTAGGAACCCATAAACCATCACCAACCGGTGGGGTATAAGAAGTAGGGAAATTACTAGCGTAGCATTGGTCTTGCCCGTCTGTAACGGAATAGTCGTAGATTTCGGAGGCAATGGTTTTTCCGTATTCAATGGAACGTTCCAACACTTCTGCATCTACCCACTCTGACATAGACTCCTCAATTGCCATTGCTAAAGAATCTATTCGCGTTTTGTTTTCGGCAGTTGCTGTGGTGTATAGCTTTTTCACTATTTCGCTCATGCAACTGTTGGCAACAATTCCCCAATCGTATTCTTGGGTGGAGTTGGCTTTGGTCAGTGCGGAGGAACTTAACCCGCTGATTTGGCCTGCCAACGAACGGTTATTAACAGTTCCGCCTACGACCGATTCGTAAAGGGCGACTCCTGTATAAGCATAGGCACGAGCGGCTACCGGAGGGGTGAAACCGGGTGTTTCTTTGGTCAATCTTCGGGTAAGGTCGAACCATTTATTGGCTACTTCACCGTTAAAATCTTCTGTATTGTCAAATTCGATGTCGTCTTCTTTACATCCGCTCATAAATGCTACGGTATATAGCATGATTAAGCAAAGTAGAATGGAGGATAGCTTTTTCATAGGTGAATTATTTTGTGTGATAAAATTGTGGGGTTGTATGTGGTAAGTGGTAAGTAGTAAGTGATAAGTCGTAAGTAGTAAGATTGCTAAATTAAAATGATGCCGATGAAGAAGAAGACTTCTTTTAAAAAGGGCGGTTAACTGTGGTAAGGTAGTTCTTTTATAAAACCGATTAGATAGTGAATGGTGAATGGTGGGATCATCAGGAAACACTTTTCGGATATAAATTTCGCCTGTATCTATTCACCTGTTCAAAAGTGTTTTCAAAAAACAACCAATTTTAGGCACCCGGCTTTTTACTATACGAAGGTAGGATTTATCCTTCGTGTTTTACAAACTTTTTAGGTTAAATTATTACATCCTGAACACGCCGTATTGGTTATCGCTATGAATGGGGGCATTGTTGATTACCGTCAGACAAAATCCCAGCACATTTCTGGTTTCTCTGGGGTCAATAATGCCATCGTCCCAACCTTGCGAGGTGGCATAAAAGGCGTTTGATTGACCTTCTACTTCTTTCATCAAATATTCGCGCATTTGTTTGGCTTGTTCTTCGTCAATCACCCCGCCCATTTTGGCAACAGACTCGCGTTGTACCATTTCCATCACTCCTGCCAACTGTTCGGGACCCATTACCGCTATTTTGTGGTTGGGCCAGGTGAACAAAAAGCGCGGGTCATAAGCACGTCCACTCATACCGTAATTACCGGCCCCATAAGAAGCACCAATCATAATAGTGATAGCCGGAACACTGCTGTTTGAAACAGCATTGATAAGTTTAGCACCGTGTTTGATAATGCCTTCTTGCTCGTACTTAGACCCCACCATGAAACCGGTAATGTTTTGGAGGTAGAGAATGGGGGTGTTGTTGCGATTGCAGAGTTGTATAAAATGTGCCCCTTTGTTGGACGATTCGGAAAATAAGACCCCATTGTTTGCCAAAATGCCAATGGGATACCCATGAATATGAGCAAAACCGGTAACAAGGGTAGTGCCGTAATCGGGCTTGAACTCGGCAAATTCAGAACCATCGGTAATGCGGGCAATCACCTCGCGTGCGTCAAATGGTTTTTTCGGATTGGCAGAGACTATGCCGGCCAGTTCATCGGAATTATATCGGGGTGGGGAAATTTGATGAGGTGGGGTAAAGTTGGTGGCAGGTAGTTTGAGGTGTGATACAATTTCGCGCGCAATCTTAATAGCTTCAAACTCATCGGCGGCCAAATAGTCCGATACACCCGATATTTTGCTGTGCATATCGGCACCGCCAAGGGTTTCGTCGTCCACAATTTCGTTGGTCGCCATCTTAACCAAAGGTGGTCCTGCCAAAAACACCTTTGCACGCTCTTTGACCATAATGATGTAATCGCTCATGCCGGGAATGTAAGCTCCGCCTGCTGTGCTATTGCCAAATACTACGGCAATGCTCGGTATGCCTTGTTTGGAACGTTGGGTAATTTCTTTGAAGTTAATACCGCCTTGTACAAATATTTTCGCTTGTTCGGGTAGGTTTGCTCCGGCAGATTCTACCAAGTTGATCATCGGCAGTTGGTTTTCCAAGGCAATTTGTCCCACCCGAAGGGCTTTTTGGAGGGTAAAGAAGTCAATAGCCCCGCCCTTGTTCGTGCCCACATTTGCCGAAACCATACACAATCGCCCACAAACCAAACCAATGCCCGCTACTACCGTTCCCCCGGTACCAAATCCGCCTTGTTTCAGACCAATCAACGGCATCAGTTCTAAAAAAGGGGAATCCTGATCCAAAAGCAAGTCTATACGCTCGCGGGCAAGCAGTTTTTGTTGCGAGCGCGCTTTGGCAATGTGTTTTTCACTACCCTGAAAGCGGCTTTCGACAAGGTGTTTTTCCAATTTTGCCAACAGCTCGGAAATGTATTGGTAGTTTTCGTGGTAAGCAGCACTACCAGTGTTGATACGGGATGTTATTACTGACATTTTATTCTTTAGTGGGTAATTCCACCCCTACAGAGTGGGTTAGTTAGTAAGTCCCAGCCCTATAGGGAGGGTTAGTTCGTGTGTCCTACCCCTACAGGGCAGGTTAGTATATTACGCCCTTTCAGGGCTTTTCGAAATGGTCACCTAATACATGAACCATTCCGTGGAAATAACAAATACTTCGACTTCGGTCAATACAAGGTGTCTTTAGCCTTTTGTCTTCAGTCTTCTGTCTAAAATCTAATGTCTTAACTCTTATCTCTTCAATCGTAAATCGTAAATTTCCTAATTAGCCGGCAACACTTTACCGCTTACTTCACCGAAGCCTATTCTTAGTCCGTTGTTGGGGTATTGGGCGTAACCTTTCATCGTTATGGTATCGCCGTCTGCTATAAATTTTCGCTCCACGCCATTGGGTAAGGTAATAGGCTTGGTTCCTCGCCAGGTTAGTTCCAACATGGAACCGAAAGAGTCGGGAGTAGGCCCGCTGATGGTTCCCGATGCCAATATGTCGCCGGCGTTTATATTGCAACCGTTGATGGTGTGGTGTGCTAATTGTTGTTCCATCGTCCAATACAGGTATTTGTAGTTGGAACGGCAGATTTCGGTAGCCGTTTCCCCATCGGGTTGCAACGATACACTTAGATTGATATCAATGGCTTTGTTGCCACTGTATTGCAGGTAGGGTAAAACAGGCGGATCTTGTTCAGGTGCAGGAACTCTAAACGGTTCAAGCGCATCCAAGGTAACTATCCAAGGAGAAACAGACGAACCGAAGTTTTTACCCAAAAACGGACCCAAGGGTTGGTACTCCCATTTCTGAATGTCCCGTGCCGACCAATCGTTAAACAATACCATGCCGAAAATAAAGTCATCGGCTTCTTCGGTGCTGATGGTGTCACCCAACGGTTTACCTTGTCCGGTGATAAATGCCATTTCCAGTTCAAAATCTAGCAGTTTTGATGCTCCAAAAACCGGCGGTTGTCCGTCTTGCAATTGCATTTGTCCTTTGGGGCGACGAATTGGAGTGCCCGAAACCACGATGGATGACGAACGCCCATGATACCCTACCGGTATATGCAACCAATTGGGCATAAGAGCATTATCTGCCCCCCGAAACATAATGCCAACGTTGGTAGCATGTTCTTTGCTCGAATAAAAGTCGGTGTAATCACCCACTTGTACAGGCAGGTGCATGGTTACGTTTTGTACGGCATAAAATACTTTTGCCCGATGGACTTCATTGCTTTTAAGTTCATCGTTTTCGGAACTAAACAAGTCCGACAACCTTTGTCGAACAGCCCGCCAAACGGGTTTTCCCAATCGCAAAAATGGATTGAGCGTAGGGGTAGTAAAAACATCGGGGGCTATGTTTAGGGAATTGAAATACCCCAAATCGGACAAGGCACTTAGGTCAATTACCATGTCTCCGATGATACTTGCGGGACGCGGTTGTGGATTTTGAGCATCGGAAAAAATGCCAAAGGGCAGGTTTTGTATCGGGAAATCGCTGTTGCCGGATACAGGTATCCATGAACTCAATTGGGGATTATTGGCAAGGATGGTAAGAGGCATATTTTTTTGTGAAAAGTGAAAAGTCTTGGAAACGAAATTTGGGTTTTGAGCCGCTAAGATAGTAATTGCACAGTTAAAAAAACAGGTAAGGGTTTGGGGTTGCAACAAAACGTTGTTTTTAGCTACCCAATTCACGGCCGGGCACAAAAAAAGGGCGACTTTTTCAAGCCGCCCTTTTTGAAACTATTTAGTCAGTATTACTCTTTGTATTCTTTTTTTGCTAATTCCAAGGTCGTATAGGTAAATCTTTCCGATACGATTACATTTACCCAATCCTCTCCGATATAAGCAAAGACGCAATTTTTGTTTTCCGTAGAAGGGATAACTTTAATCTCCACTTCTTTTTTCTGTTCGTCCATTGCATATAAGGCATACTTACGAATGGTAGGACTGTAAAATGCAAACAACTTAATCTTTGTGGCATCGTCTAAATGCAAAAAGTTTGGACCGGGATTCAAGCCGATATAATCAAAATTGAAGTTGATTATCGCCGTTGCTTCCGATTCGTTGGGTGCTGAAGGGAACATCTCAACCGGAATACCGTAATCGCCCAATTCTTCCTGACCCAATAACACGTTTGGCAAAAAAGACACCAAGGCTATCAGGACAAACACACTTCGTTTTAATGCTTTCATACGCTATTTAAAGGTTTATTTTGTGATGATTTAAAAAACAGGTAACTGTCTTGTAATTAGACAGAATAAAGGCATTGGGTTTAACGTGTACTAAGAAAAAATATTTTACCGGCTGAACAACAAGGTAGTGTCAACCCTTGATTGTTGTTAATTTGTCGAGTGTTTGTTTCAGTTTGTCAAATTTAGTGTTCATTATCCCATATTCTAATGAGGTCAAGGTAGCATAAGACTGTCCTTTGGAAAATCATGAAGGTTGACGAGCAAGATACAATTTACACGACAGACCACCTACTTATTTCAATTGGTTGATTTCTCATAAATTTTAATTTCAGAGTCATCTGTATTAAAGCCATTAGTAAGGTACTTCCAACCTTTTCTTTCGTAAAAGTTTTCTAAATCTGTTGATAAGTATAGTTTTTCATACCCCTTTCCTTTTGCTTCTTCAAGACCATGTTTAAGCAATAGTTCTGCAATACCTTTATCTCTATAGGGTTCATTAACAAAAAGGCAAGCCAGCCAAGGAATTAAGTCTTGTCTGCTGATGATGTCATTTGTCAATAGCGCACAGGAAGCGATGATTTCTTCGTTGTCTAATATTATGTAAAATTTAGGAAGGGATTTCGTTTCGTCAGTTGAATGAATGATACAGTCTTGATAAAATTTAAAGTTCCTTTCAGACCCCCAACATCTCCAAAAGTATTCAACTGCCTTACTTAGTAAGTCAGGGCGTTTTGAGATTTCAATAATTTCAACCTTCATTTTCTTTGATTTTTAAACCCGGCAAGTTGTCATTTATGCGGGTTTGCGTTAGTTAGTTAGATTATTTTTTTTCTGCTGTGGGTTATCGTTTACATACTTTGTTCCACCGCAATCAGCTAAGTATTTGTTTAGTTATTCAAATCACGTTGTCTTTAACAAAGCCATTTTCTCATGATTTACTATCGAGGTTGTTGGTTATGACCTTTAGTTCGATAAATATCAAACTGCTCATCACAAGGAGTTCCAGAATAAAATAAATCAACCCCAAACTTGTCAAAAGATGGTAGTTGTAATAAACCACCCCAATCGTAACGAAACAATACATCGTATTTGCCACTGCTATGACCAATAAATAAGGTCGCCAAATCTTGGAAATAAAGAAATAACAACACAACGAGTAAGCGGCGTAAATGATCGCAACTATAGATAAACAATAAAGTACCGTTTGCGGCATCCCAAAAATATGTTCAAATCTTGCAAGAATGCCGGCTAAAAAGAACGTAGTCAAAAATGCACCAAGACTGTCTATTAGAAAAAGTTTCTTTGGGTGAACGGTCAAATTATCTATAACCAATCGAATGTTGTTTGTCATACTGATGATGCTTGTAAACACGCTCATAAACCAAATTCTAAAGCGTATTTTGCCAACTTTTTTTCCGATTTAAAGTACTTTTTTCGGAAGAAAAAGCCCTTTTATTTCAAACAAAGACCTTTTTTCCTGGCTTAAAGTACTTTTTGTTGGATATAAAGACCTTTTCCTAAAAATAAAGACCTTTTTTCTTAGTTTAAAGGCCTTTTTTTCAAAAAAAAGGCCTTTTGCCTCGATCTAAAGTCCTTTTTTCGCAACAAATTGACTTATTTATCGGAGAAAAAGTCCTTTATTTTGGGTTTATTGTTAACAATTTCGTGACTTTTTGGTCATTTTTTGCAATGTGTATAAGGGTGTTTGAGGTGTTTTTGGGCTGTGGTCGCCGATTATGATGTAAAGGTAGGTTAAAATCGAGTACTTGCCCCTGTTTTTTGTCGGAAGGGTAGGTGAATTTTAGCACTAGTTCAAAATCATTGTTTTAGTTGGAATGGAAGGTTGTTGATCTGCGGGATTAGGTGTATTAAGTTGGGGGTATCTAACCTTGAATCCATCAATAAAAAGGGGAAGAAGAATTTCAGATATATTGTAAAAGATGTATTTTTTGGACTTAAGGGCAAAACTGATGGGTAAATTTAAAAGATAAAAACTACGATCCATTAGTTTGCCACAAATTAATACAAAGCCGGCAACGACTTAAGCATTATTCAATACCAGTTGCAAAGGTTGGAAAACCGGTTCTATTCAATTCAGGTCATTTGAAAAAATAATAATTACCACAAACTCACAAACTAATATGAAGGACCTAATTTACAAAGATGAAAGTTTTCAGATTATTGGAAAGTGCATGGAAGTACACAACCAATTAGGTGCCGGTTTTTTGGAAGTAGTTTATAAAGATGCTTTAGAGTGGGAGTTCAAAAAGGCTGGCATACCATTCGAAAGAGAAAAAGAATACAGTGTGAACTATAAAGGCATTATTCTGCCCCATAAATTCTGTGCTGATTTCGTAGTGTTTGATAAAATAATTTTAGAGATAAAAGGAGTGTCGGTTATATCAGACGAGTTTGTTGCTCAATGCTTGAATTATCTGAAAGTATCTCAAAATAAACTCGCACTTCTGATAAATTTTGGAGAATTAAAATTAAACTACAAACGAATTGTATTGTAAAAGTTGCCAAGAATTGGAATAGTTAGTGCCACGAATGCACGAATGAAGATTATTTGTTGCCACTCATACATAGATGAAGAATTTGTTGCCACGAATGCACGAATAAGACAACCCAAAAATTTTGTTTTCGGGGTAATTAAAAGCAAAAATTCATTCGTGCATTCGTGGCAACCAAAAACTAAAAAACCATTCATGCATTCGTGGCAACCAAAAAATATTAGCAACAACATAAAGCAACCTATTCGTACTTACCTGAGACTTAGTAGCAGTAAAAAATGAGGACGCACGTTTAACAACGAATGAACCAAAAAAGCAAAAATTCATTCGTGCATTCGTGGCAACTAAAAATCAAAAGCATTTATGAGTATTGCCGATAAACTTGACCAAGTACATGCTCGGGCAAGGGGAAACAGATGGCTTGGGTATTTTGCTGTTTTTAACCGCATTGCTTTGGCTGCCGGGTTTTTACCTTCGGGCATGGTTAAAATAATGGGGAGCGGTTTACCGATTTATCGGTTAACCACCCTATGGGGCATTATTTAGAAGCGTTGCACTATACTGGTTTCTATTACACGTTTATCGGCATCTTGCAAGTAACCGCTGCTATTTTATTGTTGATTCCACGCACGGCTTTGCTTGGTGCGGTTCTTTATTTCCCGATTATTTTAAACATTTTTATCCTCACAATTGCAGTGCGTTTTGAAGGATCGCTGCTTACTTCACCCTTGATGGTACTCTCTAACTTGTATCTGCTTTGTTGGGACTACCACAAGCTGAAATTTATATTTCCCTTTAGACATTCCACAACTCAACTTACCCAACCTCAATCGTTTAACCTTAGCACCTTTTTCCTTGTCAGTAAAAACGCAGAAGACTTTCTGTTTGTAGGGAAATGTTGCTTATATCCTCTTTTGCTATCCCAACAGCACAAAACCCGCCCAGTGCTGAGGAGATAGTTGTGGATATTGTGCTAAAAAACGGCGTTTGGCTAGCGCAAGACATTGGGCATGGTTCGGCTTTTTTTGTTTCAATAGTTCTTCAAACATATACAGCATCAACGTAGCAGATTCGGCATCTGGAATTTTAAACAAGGTGTACATCACCCTGTCGGCACCCGAAAATAACAAACCTCTGTTCATTGCCATCGTTCCTTCTCCCCGAATATCTGCCCCTCGTCCGCTATCGCAACAACTCAACACCACCAAGGCGGCGTGTTTAAGGTTTAGATGGTAGGTTTCGGTAACGGTAAATACAGTAGCCTCACTGTTTCCAGGTTCCGGTGCCAAAAGAATACCCGAAAAATCGGGATTTTGGGGGTTAAAATCGTTGTGGGCTGCAATCAAAACGTACTTATAAAAAGTGGACTGTTGCAGCACATTTTGTTTGGTGGCATGGTGATGTAAATAGGTATTGCCGTTTAACCGGTGCTGCTTAAACAGATTGGCAATCGTATTGACCTCTTCTTCCGATTTGAGCAGTTCACAAAAAGGCTCGCCGTTTAACAGTACCGACCGGAATACGCCTTTTTTCTTTCGGCTGCGATAGGTTTTTATCTCGACTGAAAATTTACCCGATGCTTGTGGCTGCATCAACTCCGGAGGCATATCAGTCGGGTTGATGTCTATGTCTAAACCCGGTAACTCATCAGGTATCGGCACATAAACTGGGGCTTTGTCGGGATAAACGGGAGCAAAACCAATAAATGAATTGGGTATTTGGGGCTTTTGGGCAGCCCTTTGTTCGCCATACAACCAAAGTGCCGCAGAATAATGGTAACTAACGGTAAATTGATTTATCAGGTAAGGTTGGTTTGCAAAACTCATTTTGTCGGAAGGTTCGGCACTGAGCAGGGTTTCAAACGGCAAGTCGCGGAGTTTACCGTCCGGAATAATAATCAGATGTTTTAGATCAGTTCCTGCGTTTGCAGGCAAAACAGCTTGAATGAGTAATTGATACAAGCGGTTGGCTACGGCAAAGTATTTATTGCGGTTGCGTTTCACATAACCCAAAGCATTGGTGCAACATTGATCAAAATCGGCGGGCTTATTGAGGCGGTAAAACTGTAAAGCAGTCGCGCTGAGTGTGCAAACGTAAATATATTGTATGCCCACCAAGTAGTTGATAAGCAGGCTTTTAGGGGTTAAAAAGGGTTTGTACTGCGCCAATTCGGGCAGACGGGTTTGGTGTTTCAAGTTAAAATAATCGGGATAATCGCGCTCAAAACGGTTTATCAGTCCTTGCCACTTTTCGTTATACTCAAACAATTTGCTTTGACATTCATCAATAAAACCCTTGTCGCGCGCTTCTTCCTTTTTCATCTCCTGTTCTGCAATGCTGCGTTGCAGATATAACAGTTCTACCCGCAAGTCATACTCTTCTTTTAACAATTCATCGGGAATTTGGGCATTTGTTTTGGCATCGGCATCTTTCAGGGTGTTGAGCAAAACCATAGCTTTGCTTTTTTCTATAAAATGCCATGCGTGTTGTGCCGCATCATTTGATTGCATAAGGATTGTTTTATTGTAGATTTGTGGTTGGCATAGCTTTTTCTTCCTCCTGCAATGCCCAAACAGCCGCTAATGCTGCTTCGCTCAATTGATAGGCTTTTTCGCCCAATGCCAGTTTACTGCCTTCGTGAAAAAAGCTGTTTCGCATTTGGTCTATCAGGCTATCTGCTAAGAAAAAGGTATCAATGGCAGTGTTGAGGTCTGTGGTGGAGCGGGTTTGGTTTTGGTAATACAACAACAGGCAGTTGGCTTTACCCTGTAAAGTGTCTAACAACACCGGAGATGACAACTGCCCTTCTAACAGCGGATTGTCATATAGGTCGTTGCTGTTGAAATCATCGTAGTTGGCTTGCAGGGCAAGTTGGTAATGTTGCAAGGCTTGGGTGTATTGGGCTTGGAGGGTATGACAGTTGCCCAAACCGGCATGGTTCATTGCTATATTGGGGTGGCTCTTTTCAAATATAGCCATGTTTATGTTTAGCGATTTATGGCAAAATTCAATAGCAAGGTCTGTATTGTTTTCAAATAAATGGTACTCATGTAAATGATTATAGGTGTCGGCAATATCGGGATGCTGTTCGTCAAAAATAGCGAGATATACCTTTAATGCTTTATTGAAATACTGAAGGGCTAAATCTGCTTCGTTTAAGTTTTTAAAACAGTTTCCTATGTTGGCGTATCCTTTGGCTATATTCTTGTTTTGTTCATTAAACAGAGCAAGGTAAATATCAATTGCCGCTTGGTAATAATTCATTGCAACTTTATACTCCCGCTGTAAAAAGAAAACATACCCTAAGCTATTGAATGTATGGGCACTCAATGGGTGTTCTTTGCCAAATGTTTGTATTGCTAAATGCAATGCTTTGTTGTAAAAATATTTTGTTTTTTCATAATCATTTTTGTGGCTATAACAAGTTCCCAAATTATCATAAGTGCCTATTGTATCGGGATGTAGCTCCCCCAATGCAGTTAGCTGAATGGTTAATGCTTTGTTAAACCATTCAACAGAATCATTTATTCGCTTTTTTCTTAAATAAACATTACCTAAATTGTTGAAACTTTTTGCTGTTTCCATGTGATAAGCTCCAAATGTGCTTATTCGTATTTCTGTTGCCTTTTTGAGATATTCAAAAGCCTCATCATGGCGGCCTTTAGCAAGATAACAATTGGCCATATTGTTAAAATATTTTGCTAAATCGGGATAATGTTCTCCAAATAAAGCGGTTTTGATTTGTATTGCTTTATTGTAATAGTTTATTGCAGTGTCGTAGTTCCCCATTTCCCAATGGCAAAGCCCTAGGTTATTATAACAAGTGCCGACAAACTCGTACTTCTCGCCATTTATGGCGATAGAAATCCGCAAGGCATTTTTGTAACAATCTATTGCATCCGGATACTTTGCACTTTGCCAATAACACAATCCTAAATTATTGTAACATAAGGCAACTAACCGGTGTACTTCACCAAATTCGGCAAGAAATATTTCCAATGCCTTTGTATGCCAGCTTATGGCTTCAATATATTCAGCTTTGTGCCAATAGCAAAGTCCGATATTTGTATAATTAGACGCTATATTAGGGTTTTGTTGCCCAAATGTTGCAAACCATATTTTTAGTGCTTGTTGAAAACACTGTATAGCATTATCAGTGTTACCCAATCGCCAGTTGCAAATGCCAATTCTGTTGTAAACTACCGCTACTGCTGTATTGTGTTCTCCCAAATGCAACAAACCTACGGACAAGGCTTCCTTAGCTGTTTCTAAGGCATCATTGTAAGAACCAAGTCCATATAAACATTCGCTTTTTTGAGTTAATGCCTTTACATACTGTCCCCAAAGCCCGTTTGTTTCAAAAACCGGCAGGGCTTGTTCAAGCAGGGTTAAGGCATTGGCATAGTTACTCCGCTCGTTTTCCTGTTCAGCTTGTTGCAGATATTGTGTTGCTTGTTCTATCATTTTGTATGTGGGGCTAAAGAGAACTTATGAAAAAAACAAGGTCGTTGGTGCTTTATCTAAAAGAGAATGGAGGTAAAAAATATCAAAGCTAATGTATTGTTTGCAAAAGCAACTATGCCACTTACTTTCTATAAAAAATCCTCCAAACAAAATAAGTTTGGAGGATTTAAGGGAGCCATTGTTTTTTTAAAACGAAACCCTAAACACAAGCTGAATTTGCCGGTTTTACTTAATCGTTTTGATTTTTTGATTTACTGTTTGATTAGTTTTTGGGTAATTTGCTGTCCTTCATTTTGGAGTACAAGCAAATACATTCCGGCAGCTAAGTCTTGTAAATTAAGGGATAGCGTTTGAGTATAACTGTTAATCGTTTCGGCATACACCAATTGTCCGTTTAAAGTCATAACCTGTGCCATAGTTTCACCTTCTAAGGCGGGTAAGTTTAACTGAAACATGCCTGCACTTGGATTAGGGTAAACCGTTACGCTAAGTGTTGTTTCGGTTTCGGGTAACTCGTCTTCCAAGGTTTCGGTTTTGCCCTCTGCTGTGCCGCCTAATTGGGTGTATCGGGCAATAAACAAGTCGGAAACCGATTCTGAAGTGAGGTTAAGGCTGCCTGCACCCGGATCCATATCGGCCGTGCCTCTGAATTTGCCGGCTACTACTATACTGTTTGATGCACCTATGGCAATGGCTGTACCATTATCTGTCTGTGTGCCGCCCATGTTTTTGGCATATTGAAAGGTTCCGGCAGAGGTAAATCGGGTAATGAATACATCACTTCCTCCTGCACTGCTCAGGGTTGTAATACCGCCCGATGGGTCAAAATCAACTCCGGTGCTTTGGAAAAAACCTGTTACATACAAATTGTTGCTGCCGTCTATTTTAATAGAAGTACCTTCTTCATAAGAACTGCCTCCAATTCTTTTTGCCCAGGAATAGCTGCCGCTTGAGTTGTATCGGGCTATAAAAATATCGGTTTGACCTGCCGAAGTAAGGTTTTGAGTACCTACGTTGGGGTCAAAATCAACCACCCCTTTAAAATAGCCTGTTACGTAAACATAATTAGATGCGTCTGTTGCAATGCTCATTCCGATTTCGTCATAAGTACCGCCCATGCGTTTTGCCCAAACTAAACTGCCTGTGCTATTGCTGTATCTTCCTACGAACGCATCTTTAAAACCAATTGCCGTAATGTTAAGCGGGTTAACTCCCGGATCAAAATCGGCAGTATATTCAAACGAGCCGGTTATACAAACATCGCCTAAAGAGTTAATTGCTATATCGCCAATATAATCTGAGCCACTGCCGCCAATGGCTTGTGCCCAAATAAAATTAAGTGTACTACCGTTATATTTGGCAAAAAACACATCGCTTGCACCTGCCGAAGTGCGGCTGTAAGAAGTTGCCGGTGAAGTATCAAAGTCGGCAGTACTCTGAAAATAACCTGCTACTATTACGTTGCCCGATGGGTCAATCGCTATAGCGTTGCCACTGTCGTTGCTGCCGCCACTGATACTTTTTGCTATCACATAATTACCACTGTTACTGTATTTGGCAATAAAAACATCATCCCAAGCTGAAGAGATGTTGGCTGTTTCAATTCCGGGGTCAAAGTCAACCGTACCGTTGAAAGTGCCGGTAACAAATACATTGCCCGACGCATCCAGTGCAACTGCGTTAGCTTTATCAGAACCTGCACTACCTATGCGTTTTGCCCAACTTAGGTTGCCGCTGCTTGTATATTTAGCTATAAACACATCTAAATTCCCTGATGAAGTAAGATAGGTAAAACTGCCACTTGGGTCAAAATCGGTAGTACCCATAAAAGAGCCTACTATATAGATATTGCCCGAAGCATCGGTAATCATGTCGTTGATAATTTCATCGCTGCCGCCCGAAAAACTGTTGGCATATCCAAAAGTACCCGATGTCAGATAGCGGCAAATATAAGCATCAAGATTGCCCGATACGGATACGTTACTTGTGCCGGCACCGGCATCAAAATCAGCAGTAGCAGCGATAGTTCCGGTAAATACAAGATTGCCGGCGTTTGATACTGAAATGGCGCGGGCATCATCGTCACCGGTAGCACCCATTCGTTTTGCCCAGCTTAAGTTGCCTGTCGAAGTGTATTTTGCAACAAAAATATCTCGGTCGGTGGCACTTAAATTAAAAGCAAACAACGTGTTGGGGTCAAAGTCTGCCGTACCCGAAAAATAACCGCCTATATATACATTGCCGCTTACGTCAATTCCTATATCATTTGAAACATCGGCACCACTGCTTCCTATTTTGCGTGCCCAGCTAAGTACTCCTGTTGAAGAGTATTTAGCAAAGAATATGTCTCGGTCGCCACTTGCCGAAAGGTTGGTCGTACCGGCATTGGGGTCAAAATCTACGGTCGTTCTAAAATAGCCGGTCAGGTAAATATTATCACTTGCATCGGTTTTAATACCGGTTGGGTAATCGTCAGAAGTGCCACCTATCCGTTTGGCAAACTGTACATTTCCAACTGAATTATATTTTGCCATCACCATATCGGTTCCTCCTGAAGAAGCAAGATTTAACGTGCCGATATTGGGGTCAAAATCAATAGTGCCGCTTAATGAAGTACACAAAAATACATTGCCCGTTGCATCGGCATATATGTCCAAATCGCTGTTATTGCTGCTGTTGCCCAATCTTTTAGCCCATACCAAATTTCCCGATGAGTTATACTTGGCAATGGCCAAATCGTCTCCACCGGCCGAAGTAAGGTTAAGGGTGGTTCCGGTTGCGGGGTCAAAATCTACCGTACCGTTAAAGGCGCAGCCAAAATAAACATTTCCACTGTTGTCTGTGCTGACCGAGTAACCCGCATCGTGTGCCGTGCTTCCCATTTTTTTTGCCCATAACAAACTGCCCGAAGAGCTGAATTTTGCTATAAAAATATCATCTTCCCCTGCAGAGGCAAGAGTGGTTGTGCCGGCTCCCGGGTCTATATCAAAACTACTGTAAAAATATCCTGTTAGGTACAAATTGCCGGAGGCATCTAAAGCCACAGACCTTCCCCATTGTGTGCTGTTGCCGCCCATGCGTTTTACCCAAATTAGTGCTCCGCTTGAGTAATATTTTGCCAAAAATATATCGCGTCCACCTGCTGAGGTAAGAAGGGTTTCGCCCGAAGAAGGGTCAAAATCTACCGTTCCTTCAAAACTGCCGGTAACATAACTATACCCGCTGGGGTCGGTTACCACATCGCTGCCAAAGACCGAATCATCGCCACCTATTTGTTTGGCAAATTCGGGTGTTAAATCTATTGCCTGTATGGAATTACCCATAAACACAGAGGCAAAATAAATACAAAATGCAAATAAAACTTGTTGAATGTTGTTTAACGTTTTCATAACTAGGTTTTGGTTTTTTTTTGCCTACTCTGTTATCGCTTTTCGGCTTTCGCGTCCCTACTTTTTGTTTTGGCTGTTCGGGTAGTGCCTGTTTTGTTTGTTTATCCAAAACGGCAAACAGAAGGTCAGGTGATAAGGCAGTTTTTTTCGTTTTTTTCATAAATAATTTTTTGGGTTCATGTTGCCGGTATGATAGTGCGACTCTGTTACCTTAGAACTCACTTTCCGCACCCCCCTTTTATGTTTACATAAATTAAAATTTCCGTGACTGTGCCTTTAGATAGGAAAGGTTAAACCTGTTTTATTCAGGTAGCAACGGAACTTGTTCCGTTAATATCAGACGGAACAAGTTCCGTCACTACCTGTTTATCAAACCACATTCAAGGGTTAATTTGAATTTTTACAGAGGACATTGAAAACTTAGTCTTCGGCTCCGGTAATCAGTTTTCTAATCTTTACATTCTGCAAACTCAAGTTGAGGGTGCAGAATGTTGGTTAGAAAGTTGTATAAATGGTATTTATGTGTACATTTCGGTCAAATTACCTGACCATTTCACCCCTATTTAGGATTAACACATAGACTATATGCCCAAATACACCAATGAACAGGTTATACAAGCATTTATCCAACAGCCGCCCGATGAGCGCATGATCGGTGCTGTTTACGACGAAGTGCAAAAAATGGTAAAGCCCTATATTTTGAAAAACTCCGGCAACATAGATGAGGTAGGTGATGTGGTCAACGATACTTTTATGGTATTTGCCAATGCTGTTGTGCAGCCCGGTTTTACTTTTACCTCAGCCTATACCACTTATATATATGGCATTGCGCGGTATAAATGGCTTAACCGGTTGGCGCAAAACAAGAAGGAAATAGGTAAACATACTCCTATTGATCCCAATGAACCCAATTTTGATGATGACGAAGAAAATCAACTGCCGGCTTTCAACCCTGCCGATACAAGTGCCTTAGCAGATGAAGATATAGCCCTTGCCGAGGTGAGGCAACTGTTTTGGCTGCGATTGCACGAACTTGGTGAATTATGTAAACAAATACTGTTGCTGCGATATGCCGATGCTCTTTCTCATAAAGAAATCAAAGAAACGTTGGCACTTAACACCGAATCGGCAAGCAAAGAAAATCTATCGAGATGCAGCAAAAAACTGAAAGAACAGATAACCCGAAACCCCGCTTATCAGAAGTTTATTGTTGACCATTTTCCGTTTGTAAAGTCTTTTATCACTACTAATCTGTAACTACCATGAATCCACATATCATCGAACAATACCTCAACGGCACTTTAAACGCGGAAGATTTGCGCGATTTTGAAGCACAACTAGCCGCCGATACAACGTTGGCCGAGGCTGTTTTTTTTCAAAAACTGTTACAACAAACCGCGCAACAATACAACCAAGTTGAGCAGGTAACACAAACACTGACCAACCTAAGCAAGCAACGAATGGATGTCGCCGGAAACACTTATACTTTAGATGAGTTATTGGGCATGTTTGCTCCTTCTGCCTATTATGAAGAAGAACTTGCGTTGACCCGTTCGGGAAGTACTTCTTCGATTCAGTTGACCAAACCTCTTCCCGATGCCGACTGTCTCCATATCCTTGAAATCGAATTTGCCACTTCTTTACCTAAACCGGCCGCGATATGGGTAGAAAACAATTTGGAAGAAACGGTCATTGCCGAACAAAACATTGCCTCCACAAATACCGAATATACCTTAGACATCACCCTTCTTAAGCCCGGTCGCTATTACCTAAAGGTTTCGATTGATGATGACACGTTTATTCGAGGTTTTTATGTACAAAAAAACCTGATGCCACCTATGTAGTGAATAATGCCAATTGAATCTCAAGAAACATTCAATTTTGAATGGATGACTTGATGGCAGCAAACCACCCCAATCCGGAAGAAATGGCAAGTTTATAGGAATGACAAAGTTGTAGAAAATTTACAAAAATCCAGAAGGGATAAAATGATTGTAGAAAAACGGCAGCCCCCCGAAACAAACGCTGAAGGCATGACATGATTTTTTAGCCCACAACGGCACGAGAACGTTCTTGTTAAAAATTAACCTGTGCTTGCAACCTCAACAGGTTTCCGGCTTGGTCATTATCTTGCAATGTATAGTCTTCAAATTTCCTTTTTGAAATGGTGTAGTTCATCACCACTTCAAAGTATTTTGATGGTTGCCATTCTACCCCCATTTCCAATTCTCTGACCCGGTAACTTCTTGCGTCTTTTTCGTGTTTTTTGCCCCCATCGTAAGTATGAACCCGAACAAAGGGAATTAACGTTTGGCTTTTAAATTTAGCCAAATAACTTGCGGTGATATAACCCCCTTGAAGAGCTTTTACTTCAATCGAATCGGTGGTTTTATTAAATTCAGGGCCGTTACCGATATTGTATTCCGCTTGAATTCCAAAAGGTTTGGGATACAACACAAACGAGGCAGCAACACGTTGATCGGTGTAGTTTAGGTCGTTTTTGTATTTAACCCCGGCACTTAAATTGGATTTGTAAATGACATACTTTCCCGTGTAACCTTGGATACTTGCCTCAATGATTTGCTTTTTAATTTCTACTGGATATGTTACCCTCGCAACAACATGAGGTTCGTTGTTAAATTCCGGTAGATTGGCGGTCTGTCCGTTATACAACCCAATTCCGAAAATGCCGTAATCTCCACTGCCTTTCAGCCCTTCGCTGACTAATCGGGACATGAGTTTTCTTTTCGCCTTTGGTGCCCAATAAAAGAAAACTCCTAAATCGCGCTCGTTAGAAACGGAACTGTTCAGGGCATCGTTCCGGTCGAGTGGAATTCTGTTTTGGCTGGATTGCAAGTTTTCAAACCCAAACGGAACCTTACTTTGTCCAATCCTGAACCTGTATTCATTGTTCTTATCTAAACCGATATCAAAATAAGCATCCCTGATTTGGGCAAAATGCAATCGGTCGGAACTTGCACTGCTTGCCAAATCGGGTTGAACATAGAAATAAACCTGTTTGCTGATTTGTCCGAAAAAAATAATTCGCATCCGCCGGATGAAAAACCCGCCATCTTTACCCCACGATTTGTCACATTGTTCGCAACTAAGGTTTTCGTTGGTTTCCAATAGCCGGTTATACCGAACTTGAGCGTATCCTCGGATAGATATGCTTTCGTACCACTTTTTAACAGGAATATTCTCCTGTTGCTGCATCTTTAGGTTTAAAGAATCAACTTGTGAATAACCCCAAATTGGAATGACCAATAGGGCTAGTAAGATTAATTTATTCATGCGCTGTCATTAAACAGAGCAAATATAGATGGTTTTTGGGAATGCTATGGAAATTTAATGATGAAACAACCAGTCATTATGGCCAAAAACTATTTTTCATGCTCTATTAGGATATTGGCAAAAAATGTGCTCGAAATTAAAAAAGCATAATAGATTGTTAACTATGTTTGACCGTCCTGCGTTTAAACATCTCTTTTCGATAAACATAAGCCATATATGCCAAAATCAAGCTCAACCGTATCAATAAAGCCGGTATTGCTTTCAAATCACTGACAATATATGCATCAATCACCACCAAAGCAATTCCAATGCCTATATAAACCGACAGCCTAACCGTTTCATAAGGGATGGGGTAATGCTTTTGCCCGATGAAATAGGACATGACCACCATTACCGTATAACAAGCAAGCGTAGCCCAAGCAGCACCCATGTAGCCAAAGTAAGGAATTAGCAGGACGTTGAGAGCAATGGTGATAGCGGCACCAACTAAAGAGATATATGCCCCAATTTGCGTTTTGTTGCTCAGTTTATACCAGATTGACAAATTGTAGTACACCCCCAACATCAAATTTGCCAACAGCAAAAACGGTACTACCGCCAATCCAACCCTAAAAGCCTCGCCAATGAAGTGTTCAAAAACGTCTATGAACAACATGACTCCAATAAAAATAAGGGTTCCTGCTATCACAAAGTATTTCATAGAAGCCGCGTATAGTTTTGGTGCATCTTCCTGTGAGGCATGGGCAAAAAACAATGGCTCGGCAGCAAAACGGTAAGCTTGGGTAAAGAGGCTCATTAAAATACTCAGTTTATAACAAGCCCCGTAAATGCCCAACATCGCTTGGTTAGTATCGGGGTCGTAGGGAAGCAGGTATTTTAGAATTACCCTGTCCAACATCTCGTTAATGATGCCTGCAAAACCCACTACGACTAAGGGTAAGGCATACCTGAACATTTGTTTCCAAAGGATAGGGTCGAACTTGAATTGTATTTTCAACAATTCGGGTGCGAGCAACAACAGGGTAACAATTCCGGCTATCAAATTGGCTATAAACACATAACCCACTCCAATATCGGGTTGATACCAAGCACCAATGAAGGCATATTTATCTGCCCAAACCGGGCAAACTAAGAGGAAAAACAGGGTTAAACCAACGTTGACCCCAATA
Source organism: uncultured Bacteroidota bacterium (assembly GCA_937907475.1). Taxonomy (GTDB): domain Bacteria; phylum Bacteroidota; class Bacteroidia; order Chitinophagales; family UBA2359; genus UBA2359. Next base: position 26,082 of record CALCIK010000122.1, read on the forward strand.
TTGACCAACTTTATTCCCGCAAACCGGTATGCCCTTTCCTGATAACGAAGCCGTGCAAAAGGAATGGCACTGATTGCATCCAAGCCTATAATCAAAGCAAACCAAATAAGATACTCCGAGTGTTGCGCATAGTTGATAAGGCCGGATAGTTGACCCGAAAACCCGATCAACAAACCTACAAACAAAGCAGTACTTGTCAATAGAGAAAGCATGACCGTACTATAGACACGTTCCATGTCTTGCGCTTGCCTTATGTATCGAAAAAAAGCCGTTTCCATTCCATAGACAAACAACACCAACAAAAAGCCCGAATAGCTGTACCACTCGGTAATGACACCGTATTGCCCTTCGGTAAAAACGCGGGTCAACAGAGGGGTAAGCAGGTAGTTGAGCAAACGGCCGACAATGCTGCTCAATCCGTAGATTGCCGTTTGTCCGGCTAATTTGCTAAGAAAGTTTCGATTACTCAATTTTAGGATCGGTTTAGCAAGGCAAAGGTATTATTTTTTGCTAACCCAACAAGCAATGTCCTCTTACGGCTATGGTGAAGGCAAGTTTTGAAGATTTGCTGATTACACACATGACCCTCAACGCTTTCAATTCAACAAGACTATGATGTCATTGTTAAAACTACATTATTGGGTAAATTTGTCTGTAAAACAGATAAAAGGAGGCCATTTATACCCCCGATGTTTGGCGGATCATATTGATGATTAGAAAAGCTAATCTTTTCCCAAATAGGGATTTGTAATAAAATCGGAGTCAGTCAGTGCTTGTAGAAAGGCTAACAGGTCTTGACGTTCTTGGTTGGTCAATTCAAAAGGTTGTATCAACGGGCTTTTGTTGGGGTGCAGATAACCACCACTTTGGTAATGGTCTAACACCTCGTTTAAGGAGGCAAGACTGCCATCGTGCATATATGGTGCGGTTAATGCTATATTTCGAAGGGTGGGGATTTTAAAGGAGCCGACATCATTAGGGTTTTGGGTAAGCCGGAAACGTCCTTCATCGGTATATGTTTCATATAAACCGTTGTTGGCAAATCCATCGTTTGTATAGTTAAATCCACTGTGACATTGACTGCATTTGGCTTTGTCTCCAAAAAAAATCTGATTACCGTTTAAAGCTTCGGGGCTTAGGGTAGAAGGTTTATCGGCCGGGGCATTACCGCTAATCATGGTTCGTTGAAATGCGGCTAAGGCTCTTGTGATGGTGAAAGGCGAGGGAGCTTGTCCGTAAGCGAGATAGCTCATTTTGACATATTCGGGATTTTTTTGAAGGCGCGAAGCAGCACCGGCAATGGTGAAATCCATCTCGGCATGGTCGGTGATGGGAGTGAGTGCTTGGATTTCGAGCGTTTCTACACCGCCTTCTTTAAGCAATAAAGGAAGGTAACCCACATTGGTCAAGGTAGGTGAATTGCGAAATCCCAAACGACCCTGTACACCTTTGCTAACGGTGCGTTCATCGGAAAAAGCCAAATGCTGTTTATGGCAATTCGCGCAAGAAACGGAAGAGTCAATAGATAAAACAGGGTCGTAAAACAGTTTTCGTCCGAGTGCGACTTTTGCTTTGGTGAGAGGGTTGTCTTCGGGAATGGGCATGGGCGGAAACCCGTTGGGCAAAATCAATTGCAAAGGTGTTTCGTCCATATCCGGCACAATCGGTAAATCCTCTTTGCACGCAAAAAGCGTCAAGATGCCGGATAACAGTAGGAATAAAAAATGCTTTTGCGCCATTGAGCCAAATAATTTCTGATACAAGGACAAATTCCGATGCTTCAAAGTTTTACCTCAGCCCCTAAACAATGAAATACTGCATTTTGAAGCAATTTCAGGTCGAATATAAAGTGTTCCTTCCTGAAAAAACGAATAATCCTGACGGTCATGAACGACCAAATACATTGCAATATGTTTTAGAGAAGGACAGGGGTTGATAAAAAATTCCGGCAACCTTATCCGACCAAAACAATCGGTATTTTCACCGTAAACAAAAAATTCCTTCCTTGTTCGGGTAAATTCAGAATGCGGAAACGGCTCAGATGGTTCAGATAGGCTTTGTCTAACAGGTTTTGAACCCTTCCGGTGAGTTGTATGGATTGTTTACCGATTTGGAAGGTAAACCCGGTGGCGAAGTGGAACAAATGATAGCCCGGAGTAGCGGCTTCGTTGCGGTCGGTTCTGTTTTGTTGGGCGACCCATTGATGTTCTGCGGCAAAAAATAGTTTGGTTAAGCGTTTACCGGCCTTTTCCAACGTGTAATCGGCTTGATTATAGACGGAAAAAGGAGAGGTAAAGGGCAGAGGCAGTCCCGTTTCGACGTTGAGGTTATAGACATACTGCGCATTGGTTTCCAAATGAATGGCATCAAGGGGATGATACTCCAATTGCCATTCAAAACCGGTGTGAATGGCATTGGCTTGAGTGTATTGATAGATTTGTCCGGCATCGGGAAGCAATGAAAACATACCGCTAGGTCGCAAGTAGATATAGTTTTGGAAATAGTTGAAAAATGGCGACACCTCCAGCATCCAATGAGAGCGTTTTAACCCCAATGACACATCAAGTTGGTAACCATTTTCCGAATTGAGGTTGGGATTTCCTTGCTCGTGGCGAAACGTTCCGTGATGTACGCCGTTTTGTCCCAACTCAACGGGTGCGGGCAGCCGGAAAGATTTGCCCAAATTGACCTTTCCCTGCAAACCTTCGTTGGGATAAAAGGAAAAACCCACGGCAGCCGAGTAATTGTAAAAGTACCGGTCAATGTTTGGCACCCTTTCGACATAGCCGGAGATAGTGCTGTCGTTAAGATAGAGCGGAACGGCAAAACGTTCAATATTGACCAACCCATAATCCATTCGCAAACCTGCATTAAGGCTCATTTTTTGCGAAAATGATTGCTCGACAGTGGTAAACAATCCGGTTTGAAAGGAAAGGTAATCGGGCAATAAAAATTCAAACCCGCCCCGCCTGTTTTCCTGCAATTGCGCACTCATTCCAATCGTGGTTTTAAGGTTGTTGGACGAATAGCGGTTGTAACGGGTGTTTAAACTGAAGGTGGATAACCGCATTTCGTGCGCCAGATTGCCCGAAGGCACCGAACCCAATCCGTGCAGGTGAGGAAAGGACTCCTCGCGGCGCAAATTGTGTTGAAACCCAAGATCGGTTTGGATAGATTGGTTGCGAAATACCAACTTACCGTTCAAAATAGCTTTCCAATGTTCTGTAGATTGGTTGGGAAGGGCAATATTTCGATTATCACCGTCAGGTTCAAGTTGATAGGCGCGAGGAATGCCGATTGCCCCTACAAAAAAACCGGCATGTTGGTAAAAACGGCTGACCGACCCCTGTAAACTTCCCCATCTTCCACCTGTTCCGGCAACGAAAGATGCGACTTGTTCCTTCCCTGCCGTGTTTTTGAGTTGACGGTTGTAAATGGGTAATACATAACCATTGTAAGTAAACTCGGATGCCGGTACGCGATAGTCGGCAAATGCTTGAGCGGAATAACGAGCCTTGAAAAAATGATGCTTTTTGTTGCCCGCCAACGCCAAAGAAGTGCCAAGATGAGCATTATTTTGGCGGTAAAACCCGTTAACCTCGCCCGTTAATCCACGAGCCGTTGTAGGAGGAGGGAGCGCAACGATATTGATGACCCCGCCCATCGCATCTGACCCGTATTGAAGCGAGGCTGCTCCTTTTACCACCGCCACTTTCTCAACATTGAATTGATCAATTTCCAAACCGTGGTCGGTTCCCCACTGTTGCCCTTCTTGCTTGATGCCTAAGTCGTTGACCACCACCCGGTTGCCGTAAAGTCCTCTGATAACCGGCTTCGAGATGCCAACTCCGGTATTCATGGCCGACAAACCGGGTATTTTTTCAAGCGTATTGCTCAAAGTGTTGCCGTAATTTTTTTCCAGAAACGATTTATCGGCAATCACCATGTTCAAAGACGACTCTTTTTGTCCCGTTTTCAGCACATCGCCCACCACTTCCACTGCTTTTAAATCAATCGCGACAGGTCTAAGATGGAAATCTATATGTAATTGTTTGGAACTGAAGTCAATGACCGTATCCAGCCCTGAATATCCCAACATGTTGACCTTGAAGCGATAAGAACCCACCGGAAGTTGTCCGATTTGGTAACCTCCATACGTATCTGTTACCGAAAAAAAGGTGGTTTTGTCCAAAACTACTGTCGCACCCGTCAGTACCTCGTTGGTTTTGGCATCGTGAACATGCCCGGTTAGGGTATGGTAAACGGTTTGCGCACTAACTGACGCATTGAATGTAAAAAGGCTGATGGTAAAGAAAAGAATGAATACAGGTAATTTCATAGTTTCTGCAACTTTGTTGCAAATGTACGTTTTTTTCAATTAACAAAAGGCAAAATAGGCAATGGTCAATAGTCAATAGTCAATGATTAATAGTCAATGATCAATGGGTAAATGGCAATTGACAAAATGGCAACTTGAACTGACTGAAGTCGAAGTAGGAGAGAGAGAAGGCAGTTTGATTCTCAGCTGTGTCATTAGAAATTTAATCGTTCCAAATTTAATGCAACACTGTTGCATGATACAACAGGTTTGCCTATCTTTGCAACACAATTGCAAAAACCAATCAAAACGCCCCACTATGAACAAGATGATTTCTTTTTTCAGTATTTTGATAGCCTTAAGTATGGTAGTTGTGTCCTGCACAAAAGATCAAGACACGGAAGCCCCTGAAGTTACTGCTTTTAAAATCAACGGGCAAGACCACGATGTGGAAGTGGCTGCCGGCTCAGACATGACCGTGATGGTTACCTTTACCGACAACGAAGCACTTCAGCAGTGGAAAGTAGATATTCACGATGCTTTTGACGGGCATGGGCATGGTAAAACAACCGACTTCACCAAGTTCTCGCTCCAACAGGTATTTCCCATATCCGGAACCGATGCCCCAATAACGCAAGCCATCGCCATTCCCGCAAATGCCACAGCAGGGCCTTATCACTGCATTATCAGAGCCATAGATGCCAAGGGTAATGAAAGTGCGTTTTTCGAGATAGACATCATTATCACCAATGTTGGGCAGGCGGTTATTAATGTTATCTCGCCCGATTTGAGCCAAGAGATTGATGCCCTTCCGGGTAGTCAGTTAACATTGACCGGCAACATTACCGATGATGTTGATTTGGTGAGTGTTTATATGAAATTGGCCGAGGAAGATGACGACCACGAGCATGGTAAAACCATAAGTGAAGATCCAATTTACGAAATGACATGGGAACTCCCCGGCAACAATGATACGGAATGGGATATGAGCAATGCCCAAATCCAAATCCCTGCCAATACACCTGCCGGGCATTATATGCTACTCATTTCTGCCATAGAATCCGATGGACACATGAGCATTAAAAAAGGAGTAGTTCATATTGACTAATCAACCTCATCGGATAAGGTCAAACGAAATATAATAGAGAATGCCTCCTCGAATAGTCGTTTCTTCTCCCGCATACCTCATAAATACCGCTAAAAAATAGCATGACAGACATGCCCCTATAAAATACGGCAAAAAATGCCTATTTTTGGGGGCATTTTCACGTATAAGGCATTTTGCCAAACACCACAAATCCCTATTCAGAATGACCGATTTTATTTTAGAAATTTTAAAGTTTACTATACCGGCAATCATCGTGCTCGTTACGGCTTGGCTGCTACTGTCCAATATGTTAGATAATACCTTGAAAATTAAGCAATTGGAAATCGCTTCTCAGCGCATGCAACTCAATCACAAACGGGCACAAGAAATGCTCCCGCTTCGTTTTCAGGCTTATGAGCGATTGGCTTTGTTTTTAGAGCGGATGCACCCGCAAGCCTTAGTCATGCGCACAAGGGATGAGAATATGGCCTCTCCTGAAATGCAAATGGCATTGATTACCACTATCCGAGCCGAATTTGAGCACAACATCACCCAACAAATTTACGTGTCTTCAGAATTATGGGCCTTGGTGCGGGCATCGGTTGAAGAAATGATTAGCATTATTAACCAGTTATCTACCAAAATGCCTACCGATGCATCGGGCAACGACCTTAGCCTTGCTTTCCTTCGCCACTTTCTGACTGAGGCAAGCCTGCCGGCCCAAAAGCCCCTCGACCAACTTAATGAAGAGGTCAAGTTGCTATTCAATGTATAGTAAAGGCAGCATTGTTTAATAAGTTGATGTAAGGTGAGAAAACGGTTAGTGGAAAATTGCGGATACCTATTTTAACAAACGAAAAAGCCCACATTTTTTGTAAGCCATTCAAAAATAACCACTCCTCATAACTGAAATGCTATGGAACGAAAAGAAAAATTTGAAACTGACTCCGGCATCAATATAGACCGTGTTTACAACTCCCTGCCCGAAGACTACATGTCCGAAAACCCGGGTGATTTCCCCTTTACCCGCGGAGTACATCCGGGAATGTATCGCAGCCGCCTTTGGACCATGCGTCAATACGCGGGCTTTTCTACGGCTGAGGAGTCCAACAAACGATACCGATACCTCCTCTCACAAGGCACAACCGGACTATCGGTGGCTTTCGACCTGCCCACACAAATAGGATACGACTCTGACCACGATTTTGCCGAAGGGGAAGTTGGTAAAGTAGGCGTAGCGATTGACTCTATACGGGATATGGAAGCCTTGTTTGACGGCATCAAACTTCAGGATATTTCTACTTCCATGACCATCAATGCCACTGCTTATATCTTGTTGGCACTGTATATCACCCTTGCCAAAAAGCAAGGTGCTGATTTAACCCAACTAAACGGAACTATCCAAAACGATATTCTCAAGGAGTATGCTGCACGGGGAACTTACATTTACCCGCCCCGTCCAAGTATGCGCATCATCACCGATATTTTTGCCTATTGCAGCCGGGAATTGCCTAAATGGAATACCATTTCTATATCGGGCTACCATATTCGCGAAGCAGGTTCAACTGCCGCCCAAGAGTTGGCATTTACCCTTGCCAATGGTAAAGCCTATCTCAAAGCCGCCTTGGATGTGGGGTTGAATATAGATGTCTTTTCAAAGCGGTTGTCTTTCTTTTTCAATGCGCACAATAATTTTTTTGAGGAAATCGCCAAATTCCGGGCTGCCCGCCGAATGTGGGCACAGATTACCAAACAATTAGGGGCTACTGCTCCACAAGCACAGATGATGCGCTTCCATACCCAAACCGGTGGTTCTACCTTGACCGCCCAACAGCCAATGGTCAACATCAGCCGTGTTACTATGCAAGCGTTGGCATCGGTATTAGGCGGCACACAGTCGTTGCATACCAACGGATACGACGAAGCACTATCCTTGCCGACAGAGGAGGCTGCCCGCATCGCCCTTAGGACTCAACAAGTTATTGCCTATGAAAGCGGCGTTACCGATACGGTTGACCCTTTGGCCGGCTCTTTCTTTATCGAAAACCTAACCAACCAAATAGAAGCTGCCGCTTGGAAGTACATCGAAAAAATAGACGCAATGGGCGGATCTGTCGTAGCCATAGAACAAGGATACATGCAGGAAGAAATTGCCAAGGCAGCCTATCAGTACCAAAAAGACATTGAAAGTCAGGAAAAAATCATTGTGGGGGTTAATCAGTTTACTATGGAAGAACCCCATCAAAGCCACTTGTTCAGGGTAGATGACTCCATCCGTACCCTGCAAATGGAACGCCTAAACACCCTACGCGCCAACCGAAATTCCAACGAGGTGTCTTTAGCCTTAGCAGAGGTATCCCGATGCGCCAAAGAAAATATCAATTTGATGCCTGCCGTCATTGCCGCCGTTGAATGTAGTGCCACCCTCGGTGAAATAGCCGACACGCTCAGAGTGATTTTCGGAGAATATAAAGGGTGATGAGTTATGAGTTATAAATTTAAACGTTAGATATTAGACATTAGACGAAGACTTTAAATTTCTAACCATTAATCACTAACCATTAACCGTTAACCACTAAAAACTAATCACTAACCACTAAAAAAAAGGTATGTACTCCCATGAACAAACGGAAAACATAGCACCCCTTACCCAACAATTGCTTGGTATCAGACGCAGCAGCCTTTTTGAGTTGAATAACGATGAGGCGAGCGAACTTGTCGAGCAATTGAAAACGGTCATCAATTACTACGATTGGCAGTATTATGTACAAGCATCGCAAATCATTCCCGATGTGGACTACGACTTGTTGTTTGATTTGCTCAAAATACTTGAACAACAATATCCGCAACTTCAAACCCCCGATTCTCCAACGCAAAGAGTGGCAAGAGGTTTAAGCGATGAGTTTCTAACGGTCACGCATTTAGTGCCTATGCTCTCATTGGATAAGGCCTATACTCCCGCCGATTTGATAAGTTGGGATGTATCGGTTAAGAAAATTACCGAGCGAGCGGAGATTGTCTATTCCATCGAGCCGAAGTTTGATGGGTCAAGCATTACCTTGATTTATGAAAACGATTTGTTGGTTCGCGGTGCCACAAGAGGCAACGGTGTTGAAGGAGAGGAGATTACCAACAACGTGAAAACAATACCCACTATTCCTCTGAAAGCGGCGTTTTCGAAACACGGTATTTACCGCGCCGAAGTGCGAGGAGAAGTGGTGATTGACAAAAATAAATTTGAACAAATCAACGCTCTGCGTTTGCAAAATGGCGAAGCCCTGCTTTCCAACTCCCGAAACTCAGCCGCCGGTGCTTTGCGACAGAAAGACGCTTCAAAAGTAGGGGAGCGCAAACTGGAAGCCTTTGTGTTTCAACTCGGCGTTGCCTACGATGCTCAGGGAAACGACATCACCATCCCAACCTTGCAATCCCATACCCAAAGCATGAGCGTTATGTACGACCTAGGCTTTAAAACACCCCTCAAAACCCGGGATGAAAGTGTTCATATCTGTCAAAACATAGAGGAAGTGATTGCCTATTGTCAAATATGGATGAAACAACGGGAGGCGTTTCCTTATGAAATTGACGGGTTGGTGATTAAAGTAAACGACCTTCAATTGCAGGATGTTTGCGGAGCCACTTCGCACCACCCCCGTTGGGCGATTGCCTATAAATTTGATGCTCGACAGGCAACGACTATCCTTGAACGAGTAGAATTTCAGGTAGGACGCACGGGTGCTATCACCCCCGTTGCCAAGTTGCAAACGGTCAATCTATCCGGTGCAAACATCTCCAATGCCTCCCTTCACAACCAAGATTTTATTACCGAAAAAGACATTCGCATTGGCGACAAAGTGCTCATTGAGCGAGCCGGCGATGTCATTCCTTATATTATAGAGGCATTAGTTAACGAAAGAACCGGACAAGAACAACCCATCATCTTTCCCGATAATTGCCCTTCTTGCAGCAGTACTTTGGTCAAATCGGACGAAGAAAGCGTATGGAGATGTATCAACGCCGACTGTCCGGCACAGGTCGAAGAGCGTATCATTCATTTTGTTTCCAAAGATGCGATGGATATCAAGGGGCTGGGTGAAAAAATTGTCCGTTTGTTTTTTAAACTCGGTTTCCTCCATACCATAGAAGACATTTACCGCCTTCCCTACGACGAAATTTCAAAACTCGAAGGCTGGGGACAAAAATCCTTGGAAAATCTCATCAGCAGTATCGAAGCCTCTAAAAGCCGACCGCTACCACAGTTAATTGTTGGGTTAGGTATTCGAGAGGTAGGTAATACCACCGCCCAAACTTTGGCAAAAAACGTTCAATCACTTACCGATTTATTGGACTATACCCCCGAGCAACTCGCCCAATTGCCTGATATCGGCCCTAAAGTGGCGCAAAATGTAGCAAGTTTCTTTAGCGAACCCAAAAACCGGTTGATGATAGCGGCTTTAGAACAATTGGGGGTAAACATCAAAAAAAGCGAGGCGGATATGCCGGTACAGGGGGGCATTTTTAGCGGTAAAACGTTTTTGTTTACCGGTTCCTTGCAACGGTTAAAACGCAGCCAAGCCGAAAAACTGGTCGAGCAAAACGGCGGCACCATCTTGGGTTCGGTCAGCAAAAATCTTCATTACCTCGTAGTCGGAACAGACCCGGGGTCAAAACTCGACAAAGCCCGTAAAATTGCTACGATAACGGTCCTCACGGAAGATGAGTTTTTCGATTTGGTTCAAAGCGGAGAATAGGGGAGTGCTTCAAGGTTTGGCACTGTGGTGGGTTACTTACTTTCAAGTATTCTTTTAATGTTTGCCAAATCTTTCAAGTTGGCTTTACGCATCATGCTTGCCATTAACGGCGACAATAATTTTGAGAAGCCTGTAGGGTTCCCTCTGTTGCGCAAGGTCATTTTTGTGGTATTCTCGCCAATTGCAGTCCATGTATAAGTGGTTTCCATCGGAAATGGCCCTTCTGCGGTCCGCATCACTAATTTTTGGTTGGGAGCTAATTCTACAAATTCATAAGTGTAAGCCAGTTTACGTCCAAGGAAATGTGCAATGAATGCAATCTGAGAACCCACCACCAAAGGTTTAGGAGTTTTCCATTCAGCAGATTTGATGTTGACGTACCATTCAGGTGCGTTGTCGGGATTAGCAGCATAGCTTGCTACTACGTCAATCGGTTTGTTGATGGTTATTTCTGAAAATACATCTACCATTGTTGTTGTTTTTAATTGTTAATGTTTGATTGAGTTCGTAGCACCACACTCTGTCCTATCCCTTAACTGCTTATGGTTTGTGTTAGTATTACAAGTCCGAAACGGGCTTTGCTTAATTTAAACGAGGCAACCAAAATTGACCGCCTCAATAATTACCAATTGAAGAACTTAAAGAAGCAGCCTATTGTCAAATGAACAGCACCAATTGTAAAACTACGAGTATAGAACAAAAATCCCCTTTGAAAGCGAGTTTCAAAGGGGATTTAAGTGAAAATTGTAAGGTCAATACTTACAAGCGCAACCTGCTACTTATTGTGTACAATTATTTTCTTAGACACCATTTCTTGGCTCGTTTCAATGCGCACAATATACATGCCGTTGGAAAGTGCAGAGCAGTCGAGTGAAATATCGCCGGCTTCTTTGCTGTTAACAACGGTTTGGTTAATAACCATTCTTCCGGTTACATCAAAAACCGAAATGTTGACAGGCTCATCGTTTGCTCCCTGAACGAGGCGAACATTAGCAATACCGGTAACGGGATTGGGATAAACCTCAAACGAAACGGGTACTTGCTCTAAGGTCATTTCCGAATCAGAACCAAAGCGGAAAGCGGTAGAACTGGTTTGTACCAACAGGGTGTAACATTGAGTAGCACTGTAAGCACCATTGTAACCATAAACTTTCACGTAGTAGGTACCACTTGTGCTAGTATTATTACGAATAATCACCTCACTTGCTGTACCACCGTTTTGAGATGTGGCAAGAAGGGTATTGTTTCTATAAAGTTGCACATCATAATCGAAAGGCAGATTGGATAGCGTAACTTTAATATTCTTTTCAGTAGAAGTGAGGGTAAATTTAAACCAATCCACATCGGTAGAGGTACCAATAAATGCGGTAGTGGACGCATTTTTGGCTATTGTTTTGGCTGTTGCAGAAGTATTGTTGGACTCGTAAGTATCGGTGCAAGTACTTGCGCAGGCAGAGGTAGTGAAAGTAGCCGAAGCACTGAAACTTCCTGTAGTCGTGCCGCACACAGCCTGTATTTGAAACTCGTAGTTGGTATTACAGGTAAGTCCGGTGAAATTAACGGAAGTTGTCGTTACGGTTCCGGTTGACCATGTGGTTGTACCGACTTGTCTGGCTTGTACATTATAACTTGTAGCACCTGATACGGCAGCCCAGTTCAATGTGGCACTGGTTTGGGTAACGCCGGATGCGCTTAAACCGCCGGGTGTGCCGCAAGAAGTACCGCCACAAGCAGAAGTGGTAAATGAAGCGATTGAGCTGTAAGAACCGGTAGTAGTACCACATACAGCCTGAACCTGAAACTGATAACCAACATTGCAGGTTAGACCTGATACACCGGCAGAAGTGGATGTAGATGTGGTATTCGTCCAGGTAGTAGCACCTGTTTGACGATATTGTACATTGTAGCTCGTAGCACCGGAAACGGCACCCCAATTAAGTGTTGCACCGGTTTGAGAAACACCTGATGCACTTAGACCGGCAGGAGTTCCGCAAGAAGTACCGGAAGGAGGGGTACAACCGTTAGACGTAGCCAAGCCTGCACGGGCACCGCCGGCAGCAAGCACTGCCTGCATACGCGTTTTTTGACCTGTAGAGTACATATACATACATGCGTCATCGGTATAGTCCATGAAATTCATGGTCATTTCTACGGGTGCACCACTGCAAGTACTGTAATGTGGGTAAGAAGGACAGCCATAATTGGCAGTATTGTGAACCGGGGTATCGCTTACTTGGTCGTTGCCACAATTGGCATCGCCCCAAATATGGCGAAGGTTGAGCCAGTGGCCAACTTCGTGGGTAGCGGTGCGGCCTTTTCCATACACTCCGCCGCCTGGGTTGGGGTTGGCAACTGAACCTATTGAACTATGAAGGCAAACTACACCGTCTGTGCTGGCACTGCCGCCGGGAAACTGGGCGTAACCCAAAATGCCGCCGCTAAGGTTGGCAGTCCAAATATTCAGGTATTTGGTTCTGTCCCAAATAGTAGCGGGTTTTACCGTATTGTCCATATAGGAGGTAGTAGGGGCAGATTGATTGTAATATACGCGGTTAATACCGGTTGTTGCGGCACCTGCCGGAGTGCGTTGTGCTAAACAAAATTGAACTTCGGCATCAGCAGCGACTCCTGCAAACAAACTCGGAATGAGCGAAGCATCGGAATTTAATTTGCGAAAATCTAAATTGAGTTGGTTTAGCTGTGCCATAATCAAGGCATCGCTGATGTTCTCACCGGAACCAACTGCATCTCCGTTATGAATAACGTGGAATACAACAGGAATCGTTACGACTACACGGTCGTGTAAATGAGCACCCGATTCAATAAATTCTTCGGTATGTCGCTCAATAGCTTCCATACGGCTGTGTAAGGTCGGGTCGTTGGCAAGTTGTTCTTCTAAAACATCCATTGCACTGCAAGTACGTCCGCTTTGAGCCTGTACGCCTACGGCAAATAACAGTGCTAAAGCAAAGAGTAAAAATTGTTTGCGCATACGTTTTTCGTGTTTAAATTGTAAATTTATGTGGTTTCTTAATTTTAGTTAAAATTTGGAATAGTAAAGGTAACGAAGTTTGCAATTCGTTAGTATTTCTACGTGTTTTTAAATGTAAAAGTTAAGTAAAAAAATGCGTCAATAGTTTATACGGTATTGCTATCAATTTGTTTTAACCACTACGGCATATTATTTACAAGTGCCACAACAAAGCAAAATTGACTAAAAGAAATCTTGAACAATGAAATGGGTTACCCTATTTTACCTTTTAGCATAGGTACAAATTTAAAAAGTTGTCCTTTTTCTTCTTTGAAATCGTTGTCAGCGAGCTTGGTAATCCTTAGCATGACCTGAGTGTTTTCACTCCCTACGGGGATAACCAAAATGCCGCCGATTTTTAATTGGTCAAGCAATTTTGGCGGAATTTCAGGAGCGGCGGCTGTTACCAGTATTTTATCGAACGGTGCATAAATAGGTGCGCCTTCATACCCGTCACCAAAAGTGAGCGTGATGGAGGAATAACCTAATTGTTTGACCATTTCTTTTGCCTTATCGTGCAACTTGCGGTTGCGCTCGATACTGATAACCCTTGCCCCCATTTCGGCCAATATGCAGGCTTGGTAACCGGAACCGGTTCCGATTTCTAAAATCTTATCTCCTTTGTTTACATCTAACAACTGTGTTTGATAGGCAACGGTGTAGGGTTGCGAAATAGTTTGCCCCTCACCTATCGGAAATGCAACATTTTCATAAGCCTTTTCCAGAAATGCTTTCTCAAAAAACACATGTCTAGGTACAGCAAGCATAGCAGTCAAAACGCGTTCATTGGTAATGCCCTGTTGTTCAATTTCGCTCAAAAGCTTGCGCCGCATTCCTATATGTCTATAATTGTCTTCCACTTGCGTTGTCATGTAGGTTGGTTGATACTGCACTTTGAATGAAAAGGGGTAAGCATTAATGCCCGGCACCGGACTTCAAAGTAAATATCCTATTTTAATGCTCGTTTTTCAACGCTAAGGTAATACAATCTTTGTTGTTAAATACGATGCTGCTGACAATAACCAAGCATATTTGTTTTACGAAAACGCATTCCGGCTTACAAATAAGTAACTTCCTCGTAGTGTTTTTTAGTATCTTTGAATAAAATGTGCTATCGTTTCGATTTTTCCTTTACCTTTAGCCCGATTATGCTTGTGGTTAAGTCCTTATTTAATGCTAGGCGTAAAGGCTAAAAAGCATCAAGTCATTTTTAGTTTTAAAAAGAATAAAGTGATATTAAACTTGTACCTCTTCAATTCAATCTTATAGCCGGCACGGTTGGTTATACATTTTTTCTTTAGGGTACATTTTCTCATATCCAATAAATAGCATCAATTTGTCGTTCATCAATTTGAAATGTTGTACTTTTTCAATTTCACTCATCATTAAAACCCCGCTTCGTTAGGGAACAACAACGTTTAAATCGTTCATTTTAAAACATGTCAGCCATGAAATTCAAAATCCTGTTACTTATTTTCATCCTATCTGCTTTTTCGTTACTGTTTTCACAGCCTGTTCAGGCACAACTCCGAGCAGGTGATCCTGCACCCGAAATTTTATTACCAGACGCGTCCAATGTAAACCGCTCTTTAAGCAGTTTGAAAGGCAATGTGGTCTTGGTTTATTTTTGGGCATCTTGGGACCCCGCTTCACGCGCAAATTCCCCCAATGTAATTGCCTTATACAACAAATACGAAAAAGTATCATTTCCCAATGCCGGCGGGTTTAAGTTATTATCCGTTTCGCTCGACAGCGACAGAAAGAATTGGATAAACACCCTTAATGCAGACAAACTTCCCGGCACCTATCATGTATATGACTTTTATTCAGGCTCGGCCGATACCTACAAAGTACAGCAGTTGCCATATTCTTTTTTGATTGATGCCAATGGTGCTATCTATGCCGTTAACCCTAGTTTTATTGAAATAGACAGAATGCTCGCCGTTAATATGAAAGCGACACAAACCATGGCCTTTCAATCTAACGTCAGTAATGACCAATCTGCCGATGCCAGAGGCAATGCAGCAGTTACTCGCTCGGCAGAGATTCCGGTTACTCAATACAATCAACCCACTGTTACCACTGAAACAAAAGTAGAAGGGGTTAGTTATAGAGTTCAGATTGGTGCTTATAAAAAAGTAAATCTTGCAGATTTCAACCGCGTTGCGCAATACGGAAAAGTAACGACAGAAACCACAAGCAGTCAAGTCAACCGCGTGTTGATTGGAAATTTTGACACGAAATCGGCAGGCACGGAGGCACTTTATCGCATTCAAAAAGACGGATACCCCGATGCCTTTTTGGTAGAATACAAAAATAATGCGCGCGTGAGAGTCTTAGGGAAAGGCGAATTGTCTGCCCCGGCTACTGTGAATACAACGCCACCTGCCGTAAACACAACCACCGCCACAACCACTCCTGCCGTTAACCCAACGCCAAATTTACCGGCCACCCCAACCGTTGCCACCCCAACAGTTACTAAACCCGGTGACAATACCCCCATCAATCGCAGCCCTGAAACAACAATACCTGCAAATATATTTGCCGTTCCGACTACCACTCCCGGTACGATTTCAACCACGATGCCCGAGCCTTTTATCTCTGCTCCTTATACTTTACCGGTTACCACAAGCACCCAAACGCAGTATAACACCACTACGACCACCACTTATACACCCGAAAAAACAGTCACTAAAAACCCTTCGGTCAATACGACTACTGCCAATCCAACTAATACAGCTATTCAACCCTATAAACCGGGCGATACCCGATTTAGCAATTCAACAGCACCGGTAAACAACCAACCTGCAACCACCACTACCACAACGACCACCACCACGCAACCGGCAAGACAACAAGTACCCGCTAATCAAACGACTACGCAACCTGTAAATAAACCCACGACTACGACTACCACCACTACGACACAACCTGCAACTACTGCCACCACGGCTGCACCAATTGACCCAAACGCAAAGAAACAACTGGATCAGGAAATGTTGGATAAGCAAATTGATGGGTACATCAATAATTACGATTTTTCGACCACGACCAACACGAAATCAAACAGGTTGAAAAATAAACTTAAACGCGATAAGAAAAAACGATAGTTGAGTGTTTGGCGATGATGATCAAAGGACTTCGGTCAGCATGTCGTTTGTTTTTGCTTGATTATTAAAGCCAACTGCGCACCCAAAAACGGAACACCCCCATAAAAAAGCCCGATACCGGTTAGTTGAACAGCTAATCAGTATCAGGCTTTTTCTGCTTTATTCGGGGTTAATTACCACCCAACTTTGTGGTGCGCAAAATCATCTCCACCCTGCGCATAATGCGGCGTTTATCAACTTTTGGGGCGTAAACAAAAGCATCGGCTACAATCAGTCGTTTATTGACGTTATCGTTTATACAATAGGTCATAAAAGGGCCTCCCATAAAATCGCCGTACATTCGCCATAAGCCGCGCACTTCCAAGACTTCTAATCCCGAAGGGAGTAGCGTTTTTTTACTGACAAAACCAAGCGTAGTATCTGCGGCCATATAGCTTCCGGCTATTTGGGTAGAAACATTTTTACCCATTTTATCCCGAATGGACATGGCAAGGGCTTCGGTTATTTTTTGAGGAGGATTACTACCGTAAGGTTCAATGTAGAGCAGGATGTTTTGTACTTCTTCGGTCGCTTGGTTATCGAAACGAAGCCACACAAAATCATCGGTTTCTTTTGCTACCTCAAATTTGTTGGGTACTTGTACCGATGCCTTGTATTTGCTTTCTAAAGTAGCGGTCAGCCCTTCGTTTACCTTGGTAGAATAAGCATTGTTATAGGCTTTTTGGTCGCCGATATCATAGAGTTGTTTAATGACCCCATTGGCATTGGTGGTGATTTTAGTATTTAAATCGGCAACATTGTCGCCATATAAATAGACCACCCGTTGAGGAGTTGACCACACGTCTCGCCTTGCAAAAAACGGGGGAATGTCTTTCCCCTCACTTTTAAATCGCCCTAATTGTTCTTTAACTTCTTGCGTAATGTCGCTATTCTCATTGCTCAAATCGGCTACTATCAGCACGACTGCGCTGCGTTGAAGCATATTGCTGAATGTTTTCATCGCACCAAGGGGGCGCAGGTCAAACATGGGTTCGCTTTGGGGCAGCATGACAAAATCTTGTTGTAAGTGGAAACGAAGGTTTTCGCCCGGTTCGCCTTTCAACAGGTTATCGTCTATCAACAAAACCACCTCATCTATATCGCCGGTGGAAGCAGGCAGGGTGTTGTCGCCTATTGCTTCTTTAACTTGTGCATCGGTACATCCCGTTGCTAACGCCATGACAAACAAACAAATTAATACAACTATTTTATTCATAGCTTTGTTTTTTGGTACTATCATTCTAAAATTGCTCACAAAGTAACTATCCTGCGCCATTCACCCAACTAATTTGTTGTAAATGACTGCTATTTATTAGCAGACGTATGGATTTGAAGGGTAAACGTAGTGTTAAAAACGATGGGTAACAGATAGTATTTTGACCAACCCGTGCTACCCAAGTGTTTTCGAGGTGCAAATTAAAGCCTTCTATGCCAAAAACAGCAATATCAGACTACGACTTAATTATTTTAGGTGCCGGCCCCATTGGTTTGGCTTGCGGCATTGCTGCAAAACAAGCACAACTGCGCTACCTCATCTTGGAAAAGGGATGTTTGGTCAATTCGGTTTACCAATACCCCACCAATATGACCTTCTTTTCTACTTCCGACAAAATAGAACTCGGAGGCATTCCTTTTGTTTCGCACGGAGATCGCCCGACCCGCCGCGAAGCATTGGAGTATTTTCGAAAGGTGGCCGTTTATTATGACTTGAACATACAAACATATCAACCCGTTCATGGGCTATCGCCCCGGAACGGCGGCTACCTCGTCCAAACTTCAAAGGGGGAGTATGCTACCCGAAATGTGGTCATCGCTACGGGTTTTTTTACCCAACCCAACTTGCTGCAAGTACCCGGCGAAGACCTGCCAAAGGTAAAACACTATTTTGACGACCCGCATCCTTACTGTGGTCAGCGCGTTTTGGTCGTTGGCGGCGGCAACTCGGCCGTAGATGTCGCCCTCGAAACGTATCGTAAAGGCGCACAGGTAACCTTGGTCGTCAGGCAATCTGCCATCAAGGAAGGGGTGAAGTATTGGGTCAGACCCGATATTGAAAATCGAATAAAAGAGGGGGCTATCACCGCCTATTTTAACAGCCAAGTTACCCATATCCGGCAAGAAGAAGTGGATATACTTACCCCTGACGGACTCATTACCCTGCCCAATGATTTTGTATTGGCCATGACCGGTTACCACCCCAATTTTGAATGGATGAAGCAATTGGGTATCGAAACATACATCAACAATGAGGGGCACACTGTTCCACAATTTAACCCTAAAACCTTTGAAACCAACCTGCCGAATGTGTTTTTGGCGGGAACCGTTTGTGGTGGCACCCATACCAATCTTTGGTTTATTGAAAACTCGCGCTACCATGCCGAAGTGGTCATGCAACGGATAGCCCTGCAAAAGGAGCAAATACAATAAAGGAGGTCAACTATAGTATCGCGGGAATCATAAATTTTAAGCAATTACAGGAAGCTTTGACAGGTTTGGGCTAACCTTTGATCAAAAATGGCGCGCAAATCAAGAAAAACACCCCTCTGACGGTTTTAGCCTGAGTCGGCAGGGTAATTCAGCTAAATTTTACGGTTAACAAAGCCCCCATGCCGGTTGACAATTCCATAAAACAGGGTGACAATGCTTCATTGCAGGGGCGTTTTGGAAAAAAACCAAGGGAACAGAAACCTTTGCAGGTGGATTTTATCTCAAAACAGGGTGACAATGCTTCATTGCAGAGGTGTTTTTAATTAAAGTCGGTGATCAATGTTCGTTTGCAGGGTGGATATTTTAAAAAACACAGGGGACTTTACCCCTTTGCAGGGGTGTTTTGATTCATTGCACCTGTGTTTTTCTTTTTTGCAGGGGAGCAAGGCGTTCTTGCAGGGGTTCAATTTAACCCTCAAAACACCAAAAACCGGTAGGGGCAACCCTCGTGGTTGCCCTAACTCCCCAAATCAATCCTCCGCATTTTGGGTTTCATCCATTATCCATTGCTCATAATCAGCATTAGCAGTTACTTCAAACCTCATGATGCAAGGGGTTTGGTAGCTATGTATTTCGAGAACCGCCGCTTTTACCCTTTCCCAATATTCCGTTCGGGTTTTGACCAAAGCGACAAATTCATCTTCCCGTACAACAGCCCCCTGCCAATGATAGGCACTTTGGATGGGATGTATATTGGCACAAGCGATGAGGCGTTTTGCCAGTAGGTGATCAGCTATTTTATTGGCTTCCTGTACATTGGGCGTGGTGATATAGACAACTATAAAAGGCATGATTATTGATTAAAAAAAGGTTAGGGATTTTTGTTTTCAGCGAGTCGTATTTATGGGTAGTAACCGGCTTGAGAAGAACAATTTTTGAAGGTAATAGGCGACAAAATGGGGTTACAAAATGTTAAACCCTGTTCTCAATAATTTTTTTAGGCGTACAGGGGCTTTGAATTTCACAAAAAGCACTACTTTTGTTTGTTAATTTTAATTTTCTTAAATAATCACTATAAAACAGCACAAAATGAAAAAACTGTTACTTGCTTTATCTGTATTAGCCTTAATGAGTGTTGGGGTTAATGCTCAAACGCCTAATTGTGCCGCCGAAATCATCGGTGCAGCACCCAATCCGGCACAACCTACTATCTGTGTCTTACAAGATGGTAGCCAAACCGACTGCTTACTTATTTCTACATGGAACGACCCAGGCACTTTTGCCAACCGCAAAATTGTCGTTACTTATCCTACATTAGTGGATGGTGCCTTAGTAGATATTATTCAAGGTGTAAGTGATGATGGTACTTATAACTTTGGCAACGATGGAACCGGTAATCCTTATCCTGTTGGGATGTACAAATTTACCGCATTTGCCTTTAACCAATCAGAGTTAGATGCTCTTGCTGCAACCCTCAACCCCTTGTTGCCTATTTTGACCTATCCTACCATTCCCATCCCTGCCGACTTAGCCCAAGTATTTGCAGTATTGAGTGGTGTATTAGGCCCTATTTCCATCTTGGATGTTGAAGGAGCAATCTGCGATTTCTTACCCAGTATCTTACCTACTGCTACATTACCCTATTCTGTTTCCGACAATCCTTACGAAGTAAGCGTAGTCGCTGCAGGTTGTACTTGTGGCGTTGGTATTGACGATGTTAACAATGATTACAGCTTCAACGTCAGTGTTTCTCCCGTTCCTGCATACAATTTTGTAGAATTGAACGTTCAAACGATTATGCCGCAAACAAAAGTTGCAGTATATGATGTAACCGGAAAATTGGTTGAAAACTTTACCACTTCCGACAAAAAAGTAACACTTGATATTAACCGTTACCAAGCGGGTATGTATGTTGTTTCCGTTTCAAACGGTACGATTACCAAAAATACCAAGTTTGTAAAACAGTAGGCTATTGATTTTTAAGTCTTGTCCCTTCTTTGGGGGTCAAGCAAAAAGCGGAATAAACTGCCCGATTGTGGGTGTTTATTCCGCTTTTGCTTTTAATGCTGTCGGGTGGCTTTCCATTTGCTGATATCAATACAGGGTGCGGGGTAGTTTTTACCGATTTGAATCCCCACATAGCGTTGTTCGGCAGGAAGGAGCAAGTAGGGTTCGTGAATGCGGGTGGAGGGCAGCTTTTTCAATTCGGGACACCACCGTTTGACATACAAACCGTTTGGGTCGTAGCGTTTGGCTTGGGTCAGCACGTTGAAGTAACGGTTTTCGCGCGGGTCGTTGCCTATGCCTGCCACGTAGTTCCAATTCCCGTAATTACTGCATACATCGTAATCTATCAATTTAGCCTCAAAGTAGGCGGCACCCATTTGCCAATTGATGCCCATGTCTTTTACCAAAAAACTCGCCACGTTTTGCCGTCCACGGTTACTCATAAACCCGGTGGCATTTAACTCGCGCATATTGGCATCAATAAACGGAATACCGGTTTTACCCTGCGCCCAAAGGTCAAACAGTTGGGTATCATAGCTGCCGGTTGCCGATTCCTGCTTAATACCCGCAGGTTTAAACAGGTCGTTGCCATATTTCATGGCGACAAAACGGAAATAGTCGCGCCATAGCAACTCGAAAATAAGCCAATAGGTGGACTTGTTTTTAACCCGTTCCTGTTCATAGCGTTTCACCTCCTCATAGACCATGCGGGGCGAAAGGCAACCCAATGACAACCAAGCC
The DNA here is from genome assembly GCA_937907475.1 of uncultured Bacteroidota bacterium. GTDB lineage: Bacteria > Bacteroidota > Bacteroidia > Chitinophagales > UBA2359 > UBA2359. The sequence continues at coordinate 47,593 of CALCIK010000122.1, forward strand.
GAGAGTTTGGTAGAATAGTCGCCTCCGAGCAGTCCGTTACGGGTTTCTTCGTAGGTTTCGAGCAGGTCTTTTTCCCAAAGGTAATATTTGAGCCTAAGCAAGGCTTGTGTTTCACCGCCGGCAAACGGCAGCACTGCGCGGGCATCGGCAGGCGGGTCAGAAAGCTGCAAATCTTTCAGTTCCGGAATTTCGCCCGCCGAAAGGTTTTGGGGGATGTTGATTGGGTTGGGTACGGGTAACACCGGCCTGACCGACAGGTGTTGTTCGGCAATGCTGCGGAATTGGGTAAACACATCGGGGAGTTGGTCTATCGCTTGGTTTGCCGTTAGGTCGTCGTAATGATAGAGCGTGTTGCCCCAAAAAAACTCCATCGGCACATGTATAGTAGCGAGGTGTTTATCGAGCGCATCTTCTATACTGCTTTCTTCGTCTGTCGCCTCTTGATGGCAATAAACCGCTTTTACCTGATGATACTTGGCCAATGCAAAAATAATTTCTTCAGGCTTACCCCAACGCACAATCAAGTCGGCACCCACATCTCTCAGCAAATGACGCAGGTCCGTGAGGCTTTCTAACAAAAACTTCGTGCGGTGATTGCCGGTTTTAACAAAACCAAAGGATGTGGTGCTGAATTGTCGCGGGTCTATGCAATAAATAGGAATAATCTCTTCGGCATCTTGAACGGCGCGATACAGTGCTTCGTTGTCGTGCAGGCGCAAGTCGTTTCTAAACCAAACTATAATAATTTGTTTCATGCCCGAATAACAATACTGCTTGGGAAAGTGTTGTTGTCCAATTGAGTTTTAGGGTTTACCGCCTACGGTAACACCGATACTTGTATCGGTGGGAGAATAGTTTAGGCGATATAAGTATCGCCACTACCGTAGGGTTTATTTATAATGGAGCGGAGGAGATATGTTTTTTCAATTCCTCAGCCAAGCTAAAGTCATCGGGGGTGATGATGATAGGATGTCCTTCTTTGAGTATTACCATAATAACATTGCGCCTTTGGGTGGCATACCACCACATGCGCCCCGTTTTTGACACCCAAAACAACCCAAAATATCCTAAAAACCCGCCCGAACCCAATAAGCGCACGGCATAGTTAAATTGGTTTAAAGGCGGCGTGCTGACCTCCGCTATTTGTTGAAGCGGGATGTGAACAGGTGCCCACAAACGGCCTATAATCAGGGTATCGGCACTGAGTTGATAGGCGCGGGGGGCCAATAGGTAGGTGATACCAAAGATAACAAATAAAGCGGCAAAGAGCAGAAGGGTAGCCCATCGTTCAGAGTCCTCGGATGAAAGGCTATACGTCAGTGAACTGATAAAAGCAATGGCTAAAATAACCATCACAACAAGTGTTATGATTTTGCATACAGAATCCATGGAAGCCTTGTAAGTTTTCATCTCTTGTGGTTTTTTATTTTACTAAACGGTTTATGGCGCATGAGTTGATTGCAGGTACTGTTATCTTAACAGTCTTACCATTCAGTTCACAATATCGCAATTTTATCTGTGATTAGTAGCTTTTTAGTGGTTAGTGGTAAGTGAATGGTGAATGGTGAATGGTGAGTAGTGAATGGTGAGCGAAATCAAACTACGTGGTTAATGTCTGTTGTCTTAAGTCTCACTTCTAAAATCTAAAATCGTAAATCCCAAGAAATTGCCCTTCCCTTTTCTTAGAATTACCCGATAACAAAAATATACTTATCTTGCTTGCCTAAATCCATTTGCATGACCAATGCCTGCAATTATATGACCTTGATATATCGTCAATGCCTTGTTTTGTTGCTTTTGCTATCCGTTTTACCCGCCGCAGCCCAATCCATTGCAGATTGTAGCCTGCTGACTACCGGTACGTTTCAGGTTTGCGACAATTTTACCGATGGAAACTTTACCGATACCCCCCCTTGGGGCGGTGATGCTATTGATTTTACCATAGATGCCCAACAATTGCGTACCAATGCCACTTCTCCCTCCCCCATTCAACTCACCACGCCCATGGCACTCAATATGGCCGATGCAGAGGTGCAATGGGAGTTTTTTGCCCGGTTGCGTTTCAACACCTCCTCAAACAATTATGCCGATGTCTATCTGAGTTCCAATACCGATGACCTCAAAAACGGCGCAAACGGTTACTTTGTGCGCATTGGCGGAACCCCGGACGAAGTGAGCTTGTGGCGGAAAGACGGAACCGCCGCCCCTGTTCAACTGATTGATGGCGTTGACGGATTGACCGTAACCACCAATAACCTGCTGCGCATAAAAGTAACCCGCACAATTGCCGGTGAATGGACCTTGCAACGCGATTTCGGACTAACCGGCCTCTACTTTACCGAAGGCACCGCAACCGATATGACTTATACCTTTGGCACGCAATTCGGCTTTCTAATCAATTACACCGCTTCAAACAGTGCCAATTTTAATTTTGACGATATTTATATCGGCAACCCCATCGTTGACAATACCCCACCCGACATTACGGATGTATTTGCTACCTCAGATACGACTGTTACTGTCGTTTATTCCGAAAATGTCCTGTCAGCATCGGCTCAAAACACAGATAACTATTTGCTGTACGGCAGCGACAATCCTACTTCGGCAGTGCTGACATCGGGAACAACAGTTACCCTTACCTTTGCCGCACCTTTTATCTCAGGTCAAACGAATGCGCTACAAGTGCTCAATGTGCAGGATTTTTCGGGAAATACCTTGACAACTGTGGTGGTCAATTTCGTTTACTACGGCATTCAACAAGGCGATGTGCTCATCAACGAGATATTTGCCGACCCCACCCCACAGGTAGGTTTACCCGATGCCGAGTTTATAGAACTTTACAACCAAACCGGTTTTGCGATTAACCTGCTCGATTGGGGTTTTACCAAAACATACCCCAACATAGAATTTGCCCTGCCCGCCATTACCCTGCCCCCAAACGGCTACCTCGTTTTATGCGCTGCTTCCAATGCAACACTCTATGAACCCTTTGGGCAAACACTGGGCATTTTTAGCAGCAGCACCTACCTGACCAATAGCGGGAGCAACCTAAGTTTGGTTAGTCCAACCGGTATGATTGTTGACCAAGTGAACTACTCCGATGCTTGGTATGGGAGCACGCAGAAAAAGGAGGGCGGTTGGTCATTAGAGCGCATAGATCCCGACAACCCCTGCAACGGAAGTAACAACTGGACGGCTTCCATCCACCCACAAGGCGGCACTCCCGGCACGGTGAACAGCGTTACGGGGGTATTGACCGACACTACCCCGCCCCAAATTGTGTCTTATTCATTGGGGAATAGCAGTGTCATTGAAATCGTTTTTTCCGAACCCATCATTGGAGATGAATTTTTGAATCCCGCCAACTATACCCTCAGCGGTGGCATCAGCGTGGTCTCGGTATTAGAAGATGTACAAGCCATTACGCTGCTGCTGAATACCAATATTACAGTCGGCATCCTTTACACCCTCTTAATTAGTCAATTACAAGATTGCTCGGGCAATATTGCCGAAGGCTTGCAAATACAATTTGGATTGGGGCAAGAAGCCGACCCATTCGATGTGTTGATGAACGAGATTTATGCCGACACCGACCCGCCCATTCAATACCAAAGCCCCAACCTGACCATGCCCAAAGTGCGTTTTGTTGAGCTTTACAACAGAAGCAACAAGGTGATAGACCTCGCTCAATGGCAGTTTAGCGATGCTACTGCCACGGCCACCCTTAGCCCTTACCTCCTTTTACCCAATGCCTATGTCGTGCTTTGTTCCACTACACAAACGGCAGAATTGACGGCAATAGGAGTACCAACCATAGGGGTTACCAGCTTCCCCACTCTCAACGTTACCGGCGATGACCTGTTGTTGGTCAACGGCAATGGCACGACCATACATGGGGTAAACTATCTCAAATCTTGGTATTTGGATGCGGTAAAAGCCGAAGGCGGTTACACCCTCGAACTGATCGACCCCAATAATCCCTGCGAAGGGGCAGCGAATTGGAGGGCTTCAAATGCTATATCAGGAGGAACGCCCGGAGCGCAAAACTCCATTTTTGGCAGCAATCCCGATACCGCTATGCCCGATTTGTTGAGAGCCGAAGCAGTTACCCCTACCACCGTATTGCTTTATTTTAACGAAACGCTCGACATTCAAAGTGCCGCCGATGCCTCCCAATATACGATTAGCAATGGCATAGGTAACCCCGTGTCAGCCATTGTGCCTCTCAACGATTTTAAAACCGTAGCCCTAAACTTGCCTTCGGCATTGCAGGAGAACACGGTTTACACCGTTACCATAGGAGAGGAGTTGACCGATTGTGCCGGTAATGCCGTAGCCGCCCTTTACCGTCAAGCCTCGTTTGGCTTAGCCCGAACGGCAACGCCAAACGATATAGTCATCAATGAAATACTGTTCAATCCCATCACCGGCGGTTCGGATTATGTTGAGTTATTTAACCCCACCAACGACATCATCAGCCTCAACAATTGGTATATCGCCAATACTGAAATAGGTGTTCCCGATACCTTAACAAATCACGTTCTGATTACGACCGAGCCTTTTTCTTTATTACCCAATGCTTATGTTGTACTGACTCCGAGCACGAGCAATATCTTGCAATTATATGGTAATTGCACTACCCCCCTTCATGCTTCCAAATTTATACAAGTAGCATTACCAACCTTGCCGGACGATGAGGGAACGGTTGCCATCACCGACTTACTGTCCACGGTGGTCATAGACCGAGTGGATTATAGCGAAGACTGGCACAATGAGGTGATTGACTTTAAAGACGGCACAGCCCTTGAACGGGTGGCCTTCAATGCCCCAAGTAACAGCCCCTATAACTGGCAATCAGCCGCTACGATTTGTTACGGCACCCCCTCTTACGCTAACTCGCAAACCGCCCAACCGGGATTTAGCGACCAAACCTTTACCATCACCCCGCCCTCCTTTTCGCCCGACGACGACGGCAACGACGACTTTACCCTCATCAGCTACCAACTTTCCGACCCGGGTTATGTGGTCAATATCACCATTTATGACGAGCGCGGGCGCGAAGTGCGCCGCTTAGTGCAAAACGAGATATTAGGCACACAAGGTTTCTACAAATGGAACGGTAATACCGATGGAGCCGAAAAAGCATCGTTGGGGATATACGTGGTTTATATCGAACTCTTTAACCTAAAGGGAGATGTACAAAAAATCAAGAAAACCTGTGTGGTCGGCGGCAGGTTGAATGAATAGTATTGCCCGCAGATTTCGCAGATTTTCGCAGAAAGCAGTTTTTTAAAAGTCTTTAAACTCCCCTCCACGGAGGTGTTGGGGTGGGTTCTTTTCGATATCGCTGTGGTATAAAGTCGGGCCATAATCTTTACGAATAATCAATCAACAACATCACAAATACGGCAACTCAAAATAAAATACCGGTGTTAACACAACGACAATTATTTTTACAAAACATCGCCCAAACCAGTGATGCCCCCTTGATGCTTGAAATTGAACGCGCCGAGGGGGTTTACCTGCACAGCACATCGGGCAAACAATACATAGACCTCATTGCCGGCATCTCTGTCAGCAACTTAGGACATTGCCACCCGCAAGTAGTGGCTGCCGTCCAACATCAAGCAGCACAATACATGCACCTGATGGTCTATGGCGAGTACGTCTATTCCCCGCAAGTCGCTTTGGCAACCCTGTTGACCCAACACTTACCGTCCACCCTCAACAATGTTTACTTTGTCAACTCCGGCACCGAAGCGACCGAAGGAGCGTTAAAATTAGCCAAACGCTATACCGGCCGCACCGAATTGGTCGCTTTCAAAAATGCCTACCACGGCAGCACACACGGGGCATTGAGCATTATGGGTAGCGAATTTTTTAAACAAAACTATCGCCCTCTGCTGCCCGATGTGCGGCACCTATCCTACAATAACTTTGAACACTTGAGCCAAATTACCACGCGCACTGCCTGCGTGGTTGTCGAACCCGTACAAGCCGAAGCCGGTATCATAGTTCCCGAAGCCGGTTTTTTGGAAGCCCTTCGTCAACGATGTACCGATGTCGGTGCTTTGCTGATATTAGATGAAATTCAAACCGGCTACGGTCGAACCGGCACCCTCTTTGCCTTTGAACAATCAGGCATCGTGCCCGACATCTTGCTATTGGCCAAAGGAATGGGCGGCGGGATGCCACTCGGGGCCTTTATTGCCTCACAGAACATCATGGCGGTCTTGACAAACAACCCCGTCTTGGGGCATATTACCACCTTCGGCGGACACGCCGTTTCCTGTGCTGCAAGTTTGGCAACCCTGCAAATCCTGCTCACCGAAAACTATATACAAGAGGTAAGGAGTAAAGAAGCCCTATTCAAAGACCTGTTAGTACATAAAGAAATTAAAGCAGTGCGTAGTTGTGGATTGATGATTGCCGTAGAGTTTACCGATTTCGCCTTTACCAAAAAGGTCATTGACCGTTGTATCCAAAAAGGAGTCATCACCGACTGGTTTTTATTTGCCGATAATTGTATGCGAATTGCCCCCCCGCTAACAATTACCGCCCAACAAATCGCCGATGCCTGTTCGGTTATCTGTCAAAGCATAGACGAGGTGGCGTAAACAGGTGAAAAACCATAGAATCGCAATAGAAATGAAACAAAACCCGAAAGTAGTTGGTTAAATGGTTTACTGTTGCTAAATTTGCACCGCCTTAGCCAAAAGCGTACAAATCGGGATGTAGCTCAGTTGGTAGAGTACACGTCTGGGGGGCGTGTGGTCGCTGGTTCAAGTCCAGTCATCCCGACTTTTAAAGATAAAAACCGCCTTATAACAATCTGTTAAGAGGCGGTTTTTTGTTTTTAGTTCCAATCAAATGGTTATTCCTACCCAATCAGCAACATGGCTTCTTCAATCGAAACGTCGTGTTGCTCGCCGGTTTCCATGTTTTTTACCGATACCCTTCCTGAAGCTATTTCCGTTTCTCCGCAAAACACCACAAACGGAATTTGCTTGTTGTTGGCGTAGTCCATCTGCTTTTTGATTTTAGCGGCATCGGGGTAAATCTCGGCCGGAATGTTTTTTGCTCTGAACGCTTGCAGGGTTTTAAAAGCGTATTGTTCCAAATCTCCACCAAAATTGATAAATAGGGCTTTGACCATGCTATCTGCCCCTATGGGAAACAGTTGCAGTTCCTCCAAGACATCGTAGATTCGGTCTAACCCAAACGAAACGCCTACTCCCGACAGTCCTTTTAACCCAAAAGTTCCGGTGAGGTCGTCGTAACGGCCACCTCCACCCAAACTGCCTATTTTAACCTCGTCGGTTTTTACCTCAAAAATGCAACCGGTATAATAGTTCAACCCTCGTGCTAGGGTAATGTCTATTTGAAGGGGGTTGTTTAGAGAAACGCTGTTCAGGTAGTTGAACAAAGTTTGCACTTCGGCGATTCCTTTTTGACCGATTTCAGAATTAGCCAGTTTTTCATTCAGCAGGGCTAACACACTTTGGTTGTCGCCTTCAAATTGTAAAAACGACTGAATGGTTTGCAGGGCTGCTTCACCAATGCCTTTAGCGGTCAGTTCGGCACTGACCCCGTCCAAGCCGATTTTATCGAGTTTATCAATGGCCACGGTGAAGTCGGTAAATTGATCGGACATGCCGCATACTTCGGCAATACCGGCCAATATCTTTCTGTTATTGACCAATATGCGCACCTTTACCCCCATCGAAGCATAAGCCCTGTCGTAAATTTGCACCAACTCGGCTTCGTTGAGCAACGATGTGGTTCCGATGGCATCGGCATCGCATTGGTAAAACTCGCGGTAACGCCCTTTTTGCGGTCGGTCTGCCCGCCAAACGGGTTGTATTTGGTAGCGTTTAAAAGGAAAGGTAAGTTTACCTTGGTTCATCACCACATACCGTGCAAAGGGAATAGTGAGGTCATATCTCAGGGCACGCTCGGTAATTCCTTTGGTGTTTTTGCCCGAAAGCACTTGGTCAAAAGCCTCTACCGCCTTGGTTCGTTTATCGGGGTTGTCCAACCCATTGTTCAGGATTTTGAAAATGAGTTTGTCGCCCTCATCGCCATATTTTCCCATGAGCGTATCGAGGTTTTCCATAGCCGGGGTTTCCAACGGTTCGTACCCAAACTGTTCAAAAGTATGACGGATGATATTGATAATGTATTGGCGTTTGCGCACTTCAAGTGGGCTAAAATCTCGGGTACCGCTTGGTAAGGAAGGTTTCATAAGATAGTAAATTGCGTCTTAGGTGTTTAGTCGGGCAATACAAATATAGGAGGTTCAATTTTGATGGGCTACCAATAACCGGCCATATATTTTGCAACAATAGCATCGCAAGCCGGGTTAAGCAGTTGATACACCAACTCAAAATTTTCGATGTCCCCATAGTAAGGGTCGGGTACCGAGCGATTGAAGTCGGGTTTGACTTCGTTCAAAATAAATTTCACCTTTTCCATCAAGTCCGGCCGGTTTTTTGCGAGTAGCTTCACTTCGTTATAGTTATCGGTATCCATCACATAGATGAGGTCGAAATCAATCAGGTCTTGATGGGTTAATTTACGGGCGCGCAGGGTGCTGATGTCTATTCCATACTCGCTCAATTTGCTGATAGCGCGTCTGTCGGGTGCTTCACCGCTATGCCAACCACCTGTGCCGGCCGAGTCTATCAGCCAGTTTAGTCCGGCAGTTGTTGCTTTGTGTTGTAATATACCCTCTGCCATCGGCGATCGGCAAATATTTCCCATACATACCATTAATATTTTCATACGCACAAAGGTAAGTGCTTATTTGGCAATTTTAAGCTGTTGCAAGGCTTTAGCACTCCTGCGGGCAAATTAGAAAGCCTACATTCCGCACCCTCAACTTGAGTTTTCGGAATTTAAAGATTAGAAGACTGATTACCGGAGCGGAAGACTACGTTTTCAATGTTCTATGTAAAAATTCAAATTACCCCTTGAATGTGGTTTGATAAACAGGTAGAGACGGAACTTGTTCCGTCTGAAATTAACGGAACAAGTTCCGTTGCTACCTGAAAGAGAAAGGGAAATCTTCGACATTATGCCCTATCTTGTGCAGCTAAAAAGTTACCAAACCCCACTCCTAATGATTCATTTGAACAACATTATTTTAGAAGGCAAACATGGCCGCCCCGTTCCCACCGATTTGTTTTACCGGCAAACCGGCACTGCCAAGCCGATTGTTATTTTTTCGCACGGGTTCAAGGGCTTTAAAGATTGGGGTGCATGGAAGGACATCGCCCGAAGGTTTGCCGATGCCGGATTTATCTTTGTGCTGTTTAATTTTTCGCACAATGGCACAACCTTAGAAAACCCGGCGGAGTTTGCCGACTTAGAAGCCTTTGGCAACAACAATTACAGCATAGAACTGGACGATTTGGGCGTGGTTATAGATTGGATCATGGGCAGTGATAGTCCTATCCCTGAACAAGAAAAAGATACCCGAAACTTGTTTCTCACCGGACATAGCAGAGGTGGGGGCATCACCATCCTAAAAGCCAACGAAGACCCCCGTATCAGCGGGATTGCTACGTGGGCGGGCGTTTGTTCCTACCACCGCCACATCAGCCAAGGTAATACCATTGACTTATGGCGCGAAAAAGGGGTTGTCTATATTGCTAACTCCCGAACACAGCAACAAATGCCCCTCTATTTTCAGTTGTACGAAAATACCGTACAAAATATAGACCGGTTAAACATCGAACAAGCCACCAAAAACCTGAATTGCCCCATGCTCATCGTTCACGGCACAACCGACCCTGTGGTGTTTTACGAAGAAGCAGAGTTGTTACATCAATGGCACCCCAAAAGTCAACTGCTGTCCATTCAAAACGCTAACCATGTTTTTGGAATGCGCCACCCATGGGAAAACGCCGAACTGCCAACCGACACAAAAACGATGGCTGACGAAACCATCAAATTCTTTAACAACCTTTTATAGTAGGAGGCAATTTACCAAACTTGAAACAACAGAGGTATCTTGCGGGTTATATAGTAGGGCAACACTTGTGGTTGCCCCCTACAACATCAAACAGGGTGAAATCAATATTACCCGAATGAATTAGTCCGATAATCGGAAAGACCGACATCCTAAAAACCTTGGTGATAGGCTTGAAAAGTGCAAAGTGTCAGTACTTTTTCATTTTTATAACGCACTATTTCATTTTTCTAACCCTATTTTCCATTTTTCCGATGCACTTTTTCATTTTTATCATACACAAACTCGCATTTATAAGAAGAAAAGTGGCATTTGACCGGGTGTAGCACCATTTATAAGACACTTAAAGTTTTTTCTAACCCACTCTTCGCTTTTTCTGATACACAAAATCATTTTTCTAAGACACAAAAAGTTTTTTCTGACCCACTTCCCCTGTTTCCTTAGAGAATTTGCTCGTTTCCGACCCTCTTTTTCAGTTTTCCGGTACACTTTTTCACTTTTCTGACCGTCTTTTTCATTTTTCTGACCTACTTTCTCAGTTTTATAAGACACTTTGGCATTTCGGGACTGTACGTTTACGTTTCAAGCCGCCGGAGTGGTTCAAAATGCTCCGAAACGGCGGGTATGATAGCCGAAGTAATCATTTAAATATGCTAAACTTGAAAAACACGATAGTTTTAACCACACTTCTATTACTTGGTATTAGTCTGCAAGGGCAAACCGATAACTTTGTATATTTCAATAAAGTCTATTGGCATCCTGATACCATGCAGATACTTTCGCAAGTAGTACGCCCAATAGATGACGGCTATTTGGTAATTGGTGGATACACCACCTTGAACAACAAAGCGCTATATGTAATGAAGTTAGATTTAAATGGTGAGTTAATTTGGTTTAAACATTTAGATGAAGGAGAAAACATTAAAGGAATTGGCGATGGTAAATATCTTCTAAACAATGACAACGATTTTGTTATTGTTTATGCAAAACAGAAACCGGATGGGGGCAATGAGTCCCACATTATTAAATTTACAGAATCCGGTGCTATTCTTTGGCACAAAGTAAATATTCCCGAAAACGGGTCGCATACTATGCACCATTTAATATCTACCGTAGATGGAGGATACGCTATGGTTGGTACCAGGCAATTAGCAGGCGATACTACAAGATATTGTTTGATTAAAACCGATGGTGCCGGCAACTTTGAATGGGATAAGACTTATATGTTAGATAACAGTTCGGTTGCTTTTTCCATTCAGGAAACCCCTTGGGATGGCGGGTTTATCATAGGCGGGTATGCCTATAACACCACAACAGGAACAGGCAACTACGATGCGTGGGTTATTAAAACCAATTACCTCGGTGACACCCTATGGACACGCACCTACGGCGATCCGGCAGGCAATGACTGCGCCGCTTTTGTCATTCCGCTTACCACACTTCAGGAGTACTTTTTTGAGGGTAAACCCATAGAATATTTACTGACTGGTTGTGTAACGATTTCCGAAGAGAACTTTATGTATCTCGCCAAATTAGATGAATTTGGCGAGATCATTTGGGAAAAAAAGTATAATAGTTTGGGAGGATATAATCCCTCAGGTATTCAAACCTACCCAATTATCGTCAGAAGCAGTAGTGTTGTACAGGATAGAAGTTTTCTAGGAGCCTTTTTATCCAAACCTGAGGGCTGGCAGCAGAACAGAATCATTAAATTTTACTACAACGGCACAATTGCATGGCATAAAGCGATTACTTGCAATCCGGATGCCCATATATATATCAAAGACATGCAACCCACCCCTGATGGCGGCTATGTACTGGCAGGTTACCAATACAGTCCTTCGCCACAAAAAGGTTGGGTACTCAAAATAGATGCCCAAGGCAATACCTGTTCTCCTGTAGGTTGTGATAGCACGGTAGTAGTATCGGCAGTAGAGGCGGGCGGTTTACCTGACAAAACTCATATTTCGTTAGTACAGCTAAATCCCAACCCTGTAAAGGATGGCGGTGTACTTACCCTTTCTCATCAGCTTCCGGCAGAGTTTCCGGTAGCACAGTTTACCCTCTACAACCCATCGGGCAAGGCAGTCTGGGAACATGAGTTTAATACTTGGGATAGAACAAAAGCGTTACAGTTGCCCTTGGGGTTGCCCGCGGGATTATACTTGTGGCAAGTAAGTTATATGGGCGAGGTTGCGGGGAGCGGGAAAGTAGTGGTTAGTGATTAGTGGTTAACGGTTAGTGAGCCTGTCGAACTAAAGTGGTTAGTTGCGCCTACGGTAGCTCCGATACTTGCATCCGTAGGAAAACAATATGGCGATAAAAGTATCACCACTACCACAGCGTTTGAGAGCGAAAGCAACAATCGGTAAATTATTGATAAGTGGGTAATTGAAACTAATTTAACTCCGATAACGTTATCTTTGCTTGAAGTAAAAAAGCATAGCCATGTCACCCAAAACGAACGAGCCGAAAATAGCGGCCAATAATAAACGCGCCAATTTTGAGTACTTTCTTTTAGAAAAGTACACTGCCGGAATTGTGCTCACCGGAACCGAAGTAAAGTCCTGCAAAACGGGTAAGGTGAGCATGAGCGATGCTTATTGTTACTTTAACAAAGGGGAACTTTGGTTAAAACACATGCACATTTCGGAATACAAACAAGGAGGGGTGTATAACCACGAACCCAAACGGGAACGCAAATTGCTGCTCAAAAAGCGCGAACTCAAAAAGCTGGAAGCCAAGATGAAAGAGCGGGGCTATACCATTGTTCCTACCCAAGTGTTCATCAACCTCGAAGGGTTGGTAAAAGTCGAAATCGCTTTGGCAAAGGGTAAAAAAGAATTTAACAAAAAAGAAAGCATCAAAGAGAAAGACATGCGCCGCGAGATGGATAGAAGTATGGGCGGGGAATAACCCTTTCCCAAATCGGATAAATCTCCAACACTATAAAGTCCGTTATACTGACACTTAACCCCACAAACCGATTTCCCTGTATTAACGGATAATATACCGCAGTGCAAAAGCACCGCCGGGCAAGAATCCCAATCCGTTATCCAACCAACCATAAGCAGGTTTTGCGGTAAAAGCAAAACTGATTGGGGCATTGCTAAAACTATATTCGAGCCCAAAGATACCATCCGCCCCCAAACTCAATCCTCCGTCATAACTGCCGATATGGCCACCCACGCCGTAAATAAAGTTCAGTTCGGGGGTAAACAATTCAGCGTGCCATTCGGCAAGAAGGATGGCATCGAAGCCTTTGGCATAAGCTCCTCCCAAATCGCCGTAGTAACCCAAGATGCCTTCAAAAGCAAATCGGTCACTCATAAATTGTTTGTAGTTGAGGCCTACCGGTACGCCCAAATTTACCCCAATAGCACTTTCGTAAGGTTGGGCTTGTATGAATTTGGAAGGGATAAAACAGGCAAAAAGGATAAGAAGCAAGGTAGAAAATTTTTTCATGGCACAGTGGTAGTGGTGGTATAAAAGAAAACAAGTGAACGAAGAAATTGATGAAAAGTTTATAGGCTTAACCCTAAACTGAATAACCCAACTTTATATTTTGTCAATCGTAAAAAAATTTTATGCTCTTCGGATTTTGGATTTAGACTTTAGACGGAAGACAAAAGACTTCAGACAAAAGACTTCAGATAGAAGACGGAAGACTTAAGATTTCAAGCATCTTTAATCGTCACACCATTAACCATTCACAATTCACCGTTCACAATTCACCATTCACCATTCACCATTCACAATTCACCATTCAAAACAGATTCTTATTCCGAAAATGTCGAGAAGTAGTACATTTGTGGTAAAAGACCGACAGCCGTAAAAATGGGCAGTGAACCCTAATCATCATATCATGCCCGAAAACAGTAAAAACATTACCCCTAACCGGTTAGCTCTTGCCACTGCTTTTTTTTGCAGTGTAGCAACCTTGTTCCTTTCTCTGTTGATTGGACTGTATTTTCAACTGTCGTTGATGTTGGGGTTATTGATTGCCGGTGTTCTCAATCTAATCATTGGTTATTGGCTGTTTTACGGAGCTTTGGAGCGTTTTATCTACCGCAAAGTGAAGGTGATTTACAAAAACATTCACCGCCTGAAACAACCGCTAGGGAAGGTGATGGACAAACCGGATATGAACCGGAATATCATTGACGAGGTAGAAACAGAAGTGCTGCAATGGGCGGGAGAACAAACATCCGAAATTGAGCAACTCAAAAAAATGGAAACCTATCGCCGAGAGTTTCTGGGTAATGTTTCGCACGAATTAAAAACGCCCTTGTTTAACATGCAAGGGTATTTAGAAACGCTTTTAGATGGCGGCATGGACGACCCCAAAGTGAACAAGGAGTACTTGCACAAAGCCGCTAAAAATGTTGAACGGCTGATTAACATCGTTAACGACTTGGACATTATCAGCCAACACGAAAGCGGGGAGCTGCAACTGCGATGGGAAAAGTTTAAAATTTACGACCTCACCAAAGAGGTAATGGACTCCTTCGACATGATTGCCGATGCCAACGATGTTACCCTTACTTTCAAAGAGGGCTGCGATACCTCCACCGTAGTCTATGCCGATAAAGAAAAAATCAGGCAAGTGTTGAACAATCTCATTTCAAATTCCATCAAATACGGTAAGGAGAACGGTAAAACATCCATAGGCATTTACGATATGGATAAAAACGCATTGATAGAAATTACCGACAACGGCATCGGAATTGAAGCCAAGCACTTACCTCGTTTGTTTGAGCGATTTTACAGAGTTGACCCCAGCCGTTCGCGCATGTTGGGTGGCTCCGGTTTGGGTTTGGCCATCGTCAAACACATTATTGAGGCCATGAATCAAACGATTCATGTGCGAAGTGCGCCCGGAGTGGGCACTACTTTTGGTTTTACGTTAAAAAAAGCGTAATTCTTAAACTTTTTCTTGGTTTTTTCAAAAATACTTCGTTAACTTTATTGTGATTTTATGAGGCTTCTATGCTTCATAAGAATGTGTATGGTCATAGTTTGTCTGATAGCACCCCTCAAACTGCATCAAGAAGTATTTCATATAGTATTTAAGACCCCATATCGGCAGTTATTAAACTAAGAAAATCGCCCACAGAATCCATCTCCTGATTTACTTGTAACACTCGCGCCCACCGGAACTAAGTTTTTTAAGAAACAACACCTTAGCGATATTCACCTTTTTACAAGGTGGGTATTTCCTCTATACAAGCCTTTCTTGACAGGCTTATCTTATCTAAACTTCTTAAATCGTTACTTATGAAAACATGTAACCCAATCATTCGGATGTTGGCGGGCTTATTCTTTGCATTTATTTTTGGACTAACTCCCCTTTTTGCGACTACTAATGTACCCAAAGGAGGGGCGGATATTGTTGTGGGCGCAGGCGGCAACAATATCCAAATAGACATAAAAAACACGACCGGTAAAGTGGCAACCGATGTAACTGTTACCATCTATAAAGACGACAATGGGGCAGTACCAAATATGACAACCATAGACATTGCCGGGAAAACCGACGGGGTAGATGATAACGGAGACGGAGTTGCAAACGCGGGTGAAACCGACAATACCGATTCATCTCCCGGCACCACAGGCCGCACCATCATGCCGGGCACAGGTACTCAAAAGGTAAAAGACGGTGAAACCGTAACGGTCAACATCGGGTTAAGCGGGGGTACTCCGGCCGGCACTAAAGTGAAAGTGCGCTTTTCTACTAAAGACAATGCCAATAAGCATTTCGATTTGTGCGCCACCGCACAACTGAGAGGCACCGGAAATACCTATAATAGCAATATCCCTAAAGGTACTCACTTGGCTCAAATTGATGGATGGAACGTTACCGTAAACGACATTAACAGTTTTATGATGCAGGTCCCGATGAGCAGTGGCATGGTGTTTACCAATATCACCTTTGCCCCGCCATATATAGGTATAGTCAATATTACCAGTAATATAGCAAATATTGTCGTCAATCCTCCGCTACAGCCTTTTGACGAATTGGTGATGTTTGTCGAGTTTAACATGCCTCCTCCTTTGGCAACGGGCGTATTGCTTACTTCAATGGTAACCAGTCAAGGGGCACACCCTGCTTGTATCAGTCCTGTTATTTCTACGGTGAACAGTTTTTGCAGTGGTGCTTTTTTTGACGTGTTTACCACATTCAGCTTCGACGATGCCCCTCGTGCCTGTAAAGACTTTACCATTACCAATGCTACCGGACAAGCAGCTTCCGACCTGCATGTTACGGTTACCGGAACAGGCGGCTCTTTAGAAACGGCAGTTATTAATGCCCCCAGTTGTGGTCAGCCCAAAATACCATCTAATGGCAAAGTAACCAATACTGCCGAAATCATTTGGCCATCGGCCTGCGTCCCTGCGGGAGGTTCGGTTACCATTAGAGTTTGTTCCATGAACGGCCCACTCGCTTTTGCAGGGGGACATTGGACAAACAACAATAACAATATCGGCAATGTGAATCTGCCCGATGTGGTGGACACAGGCAATAATCAAGGAACACCCGGCAGCGATTATTCGATACTTGCCGGCGATAATTTCACCATTTTTTTACCGGATGGAAGCGGATTGCAAACGGTGGCTATCAACGATGCTTTTTTACCCCCTTCGCCATTTGACGTAACCATTTCAAACACCGTTGGCCCACCTTGTTCTAACACGATGTCGGGATTTTTACCCCCCGTATGCGTACCTTGCGGTTCGATGATGGGTAACCCTTTGCCATTGGGTGATTATCCTCGTATAGTAACGGGAATAAATGAACCGGTGAATTTTACCGATGGAGGAAACCCTGTTATAGGCATCAAAATCACTCCACCGGTGATGATCCTCCCGGCAAACAACTTAATTTGCGGACTCGATTACCGCGCTTCGGCCATCAACAACGGCTTTAGTGTGGTTTTTTCACAAGAAGCTCCTTTTGCAGTGGAAATTACCCACTTCAATGGCAGCATTGTTAATTATATTGTTGAATCGGGTGTCAACTGCACCAATGCCGGTGATACGGCCGGCGAATGTAACGGCGGTTCTGCTACCGAAATAGATTGCGGCATACCCAATGTGGCAGTGGTCAGTGGTTCGCTTGGCTTTCCTCATGGTTGGGGAGCGTTGGGCAAGGAAGCAGGAAATATAGCCGAAGCCATTGCAGCAATCAACGCCGCCTATGCCGCCAACGGCAACCAACCCGTAGCGGTAACGATTGATGCGCACGGTTCTTCGGGTAGCATTGAAATTGGCGGACAAACCTTTACCATTGACAATGTCGCCGCATTTGCCGAAGCGGTAGCCGGTAAAATCAGCGCACTCAATATTTTTGGATGCAGTGTGGCCGAAGGCCCGGAAGGGCTGGCCTTTATTTGTGCTTTGGAAATAGCATTGGGCTGTAATGTAGTGGCTTCTACCGGGGTGATGTCGGATACCGGTGGCGACCCCAACCGTTGGTTTACCGAAGGTGAAATGGTAAGTTGGGAACCTCCCATACCGATTATAGATTTTATTTCCCCGTCTATGGCTTTTCCGGGCGAGTTGGTACAAATTCATGGTTCGGGTTTTGGTGGTGGTTCTTCACCTGAAAGCCAAATTTACCTCGACAGCTTCTTCGATATATTTTATAGCGGCACCTACCATACATGGACAGACAACCTGATTATTTTTACCATGCCTTGTTCACCCTTGCCTCCCAATTCTGTTCCGCAAACAGTACCCATTCAAGTATGGTTGCCCAATAACGTAATCAGCAACTTTGCTCCTATTCAATACCATGCTCCGCAAAAAGCATTTATCACTAACCCACAGGCAGAATTGATAAATGTTGATCAACAAATTTTTTGGATTACTGCTATGTCCGAGGGTATTAGCGACAACTATCTCCAAGCCGATTTTTATTATCGCAATAATCCTTCTTCTCCTTGGGTACTGATTGGCACCGATACAGACGGCACAGCCCCCGGTATGGGAACCGTTGTGCCGATGGAAAGTGGCGATGGCTGGGGAATGGCTTGGGACCCCGGTTCTCTTCCGTTTGAAGGCACTTGGAAAGATATACGAGTAGTGTTTATTGACTTTTGCGGCAATTCCGTAGAAGACATCAAACCCGTCTTTTGCGATCCTACGCCCCTCAAACCACTTATCAACTTTGGAGCCTCCAAACTTACAGGCAACAGCCTCTTTGAAGATGATTATATCAATATCAATGTCTTTATTGCCGATGAGAATGCCACCACTCTGACTGCTTTTTGGTGGCCCTTACTATTCGAATGGACTCGAACCTTAGAACCCATGGGACAACAGGGTTCGGGCATTGAAGACAAAGAGGGCGATGATGCTTCCGATATGGCTTGCGGCCCGGTAGCAGCCGCCTCCTGCCTTCGATACTTTAAAGACCAGTTTCCGTCCATCAACGATGCCACTATTGACTCCATAGCCAAACTCATTGCCTGTCATGCCGGTACTGACGATGAAACAGGAACGACTGTAGGCGGCCTGATTGGAGGAATAGGGGAAACCTTGAGAGGGTTGGGGATTGATACAGACGGCTGGACAGCAGAATGGCACGATGCCGTAGGTAATGAAGAGTCGATTATGGCAGACATGATTAAGTGCATGGCTGTCGACTCTGCCGATGTCATACCCTTATTCTACCAAAAAACAGACTGCGACAGAAACGAAGATGGTGTGGTGGATGAGAAAGATTACGCCGGTCACTATGTTACCCTAAGTTCTAAACACAGCGGTGTCCAAGACCATATTCTTCCCCCTATTCCACCGGGTCAACACATCATGACTCCTACCCTACACCTTGACTTTATGGATCCATGGACGGGTAACACTCAAATATTTGAAGTGGACAACACCACCACACCCCCCGAACTGAAAGGAAAATTGTCTTGCTTTACCGGAGATACTTGCTACATTGGTAATTCCTACCTGAGAGGCTATATCAAAATTAAACCCCCGGCAGCAGCAGGCGGAGGCAGTAACGAACAGCGAACCGCCAACAACAGCACATGGAACAACAGTGCTTCGGCAATGGTGAGCAGCCAATCAATACCACTCAGCGGACCGGGTAACTACACTTTTACCATCCCCAGCAGTCTGTTCGAATTAGGAGGTAATTTAATGACCCTTGAAACGACCGATGCCGATGGCAATCAACAAAGCACCAACGTGCTGGTGTATGTGGGCGGTTGTAACAATGCCGATTTTTACCACTACCAAACCGCTGCTCCGCTTAACGTACAGTTTACAGACGTAACCCAATACGACCCCATCCATCCACCCAGTGCTTGGCAATGGGATTTTAACGACGACAACATCATAGATGCCACCACCCAACATCCACAATTTACCTTCCCCACTGCGGGCAACTACATTGTGCGCTTGTTTGTAACCAGTGGCGATTGTACCGATGCCGCAGCCTATACCGTTTCCGTATCAGCTACCCCACCTCCTCGCATTTATGCAAGCGTTTTGTTGGAAGGTCCTTACAATGGAAGTGGTCTAATGACCACCACCTTGCTGACCGAAAACCTGATACCGAAAACACAACCTTACAGTGGCGCGCCTTGGTTTTACAACGGCAACGAAGGTGTAGCCAACCTGCCGGCCAACATTACCGATTGGGTATTGATTGAACTTAGAAACTCCGCCACTCCGTCAATCATCGAAGCTAGCAAAGCCGGATTTTTGAGAAACGATGGCGTATTATTGGAATTAGATGGCTCGGTTGGTATGTCTTTCCCCAACCTCAACACAGGACAAAGCTATTATATCGTAGCCCGCCATCGAAATCACTTAGCCGTTATCAGTTCGGCAACCACACTGCCCAACAACAACGCAACGCCATACAACTTTACCTCCTCTGCAAACCAAGTACAAGGAACTAACCAAATGAACATGATGAGTGGTGGTTTCTTTGCCCTAAGTGCCGGCGACTTTAACAGCGACGGGGTCATGACAGTGTTCGACTTCAACTTCTATCAGTCCGAAGCCTCTATGCTGAACCAATACCTGACCTCCGATTGCAACTTAGACAAAACCGTTTCGGTTGCCGATTTTAACCTCTACAAGCCCAATGCCAGCAAAATTGGGGTAAACTTAATTAGGTACTAACAGTCTAAAACCTCGTATCTGGTATGGCATCAGATTTTTAGGTTAAAAGAAGATTTCCGGCAGAGTTTTTTTGACTCTGCCGGTTTTTTTTTGTTGTGTTCGGGGGTTACCAATGCTGGTTTAATTTTACTCCATTATCCCCTAAATCCGATGATACAACCAATCTTGAAGGTGTAAAATGGTTATAGAAAGAAAGAATCCCCAATACAAACGCTGAAGGTGCAACATGATTTTAGCCCTTTAGTATTATAGATTGCTGAACAAGATGGTGTATTGTTAATGTAAAATAGGAATAACAATATCCGGCAAGATTATTTTTGTTGCACGCTTTCCAAAAATCATTGGTAAGTGTACATTTGCAAGGGGTTAAAACATATTCGTCGAAGGGGGGGTACGGACTATCCAAGACTTTTTTTACCTCAATAATCACACAATATAATATGAGAGACTATTTACGAAGTTTGCATTCTTGCTACAGTTTATTATTTACTATCGTTTCTGTTGCTTGTCTTGCTCTGCTGCTACAGGCAAAATTATCGGCCCAAAACTTGGAAATAGAACAGTTTGTTCCATCCACCGGCTGGGTAAGTCCATTAGAAAACGGTCATGTTGTTTATTTACCAACATCACTTATGCTCCGCCATACACCGGGATGGTCAATATCACCAGTAATATTGCAAACATCGTCGTCAATCCGCCGCTACAGCCTTTTGACGAATTGGTGATGTTTGTCGAGTTTAACACGCCTCCTCCATTGGCCACTAGTCAGGGAGCACACCCTGTTTGTATCAGTCCCGTTATCTTTATAGATTGACAACGCAAACAGGGAAGACCCCATCACACACCCAAATCACCTTTAGCAAACTGATGTTTTGCCTCCCAAAATTACTCCTGCCAGGTAAGCATGGTAATTGATAGTAAGGACGCCTGCTTACTGCGGCGATAAAAGATGAATAAATGCAAACTACTCAACTAAACTAGCTTAGGTTGGTTAATATACACAGTTCTAGAGTAGTAAATGCTTTCTAATGATTCAACTGATAAATACCCGCCTTGTAAATGCAACAAGTATAATAGTTTCGGGCTTTACATTGCTGTTGCTTGCCCTAACACCCGCGTATGCCCAAACCTGCAGTCCATTGGGGAATTTGATAATATTTACAAATTACGATGGCGGCGAATTAAACATCAATATAGATGCCAATATACCCGACCTTAAAATTGGTATTTGTAGTTATGAACCGGTAAGGGTTACCATTAGTGGAGATTACATTGGAAACATTACCGAAGTACTCTATGCCGGCTTTAACTCTTCCCAAAATAACAACAATTGCGGCATTGGCAACTTTCCTACTTCCATCATCGGTATTCCACCTGCCAATTACTCCATAGTAACTATTCCACCAGTTACGCTCAACAACCCCAATGGCTACAACTTTGGAATTATTTGTGCTTACAGTTGTGTATCCGGCATTAATCAAGGCGGTTGCAATACTATTGATCAAATTGAAGACTATTTTTTGACCAACTTGGGAGGCACCCTGTATGCCTTGCAGGCACAATATTGTTGTTGGTTAAACGGTAATACCTACCCGATATCAGCTTTAGCAGGCTCTTGCTGTGTTACTAGCCTTCCATCTGCCACTATTACTTACAACAACTCTCCTTTTTGCACAGGCATTACCACCCCCCAAAGCGTAACACTAACCGGTAGTTCAATAGGCACTTTTTCTGCTATACCTGCAGGGCTTCAAATTAACCCTCTTAATGGGGATATTATACCATCGGGCAGCATACCGGGCGTTTATAACATTACCTACACGATGCCCGGATGTCCTGGCGCAAGCACAAACACCACTGTTGAAATAAGTGATGCCCCCACAGCAAATATTAGTTATGATGCAAACACCTACTGCGCCACTGCGGTAAACCCACAGCCAACCATAACCGGAGCAACTGGAGGCAATTTTACGGTATTTCCTGAAGGATTGATCATAAATGCAGCAACAGGAGAAGTAGATTTGCAGAATAGTATTCCGGGGGAGTATTCTGTCTTATATGCCTCGCCCTCACCTTGCCCAATAACTGATACGGTATTTTTTGCCGTTGTTGCTGCACCCTTTTCGGGTTTTTCTTATCCTGCCAATACCTTATGCCAAAGCAGCATCATTGCAGAGGCTGTATTACAGCCTGGTGCCCAGTTTGGTATTTTTAATGCAACCCCGCAAGGGTTAATGTTTGCAAACATTGCTACGGGACAAATTGACTTGGCAAACTCAACACCAGGTAATTATACTATTACCAACATTGTTGCAGCCGCAGGTGGCTGCCCACAGTCGCTTACTGCTGTAGATATACTTATTGAAACTCCTCCTACAGGTAGCATTGCCATACCGTTACCTTCTTACTGCAATTATTTGAACGAAATTGTTGCTGTTGATTTTTCCGGTACATTACAGGGTACTTACACGGCTAATCCCGATGGTTTGGCCATAGACAACCTTACGGGAAGTATTAATCCGGCAAACAGCTTGCCTGGTAATTATGTTGTCAGTTATAATATACCAGCCACAGCTGCATGCGCAGCATTCAGCACTTCTGCCGAAATTGCTATTATTCCGACCCCACAACTACAAATTTCTGCTTCAACCCAGTCTATTTCACAGGGCGAAACTACTACATTAACCGCTATTGGAAACGGCATACTGACATGGAATACCGGGCAAACCGGCAATTCCATCTTAGTTTCGCCTATTGTAGATACAACTTACTGCGTTACAGCCAACCTTACAGGCTGTACAGATACTGCCTGTATTCTGATTACGGTAAACAGCAACTGCCATATACCTGTGGTGCCAAATGCTTTTACACCAAACGGCGACGGCTTAAATGATAAAATAGGAATAACAACCGACTGTACGATTCAAAACTTTGAATTTTCCATTTATAACCGTTGGGGAAAGCTTGTCTTTTATACTACCAACCCGAATGAAAAATGGGATGGTTTACATAATAACACTAATTGCGGGTTGGGCGTTTATGTTTACTCTTTGTTATTCCAAATACCCGGTCAGCCAAGGCAACAACTTAAGGGCAATTTTACGCTGCTACTTTAAAGAAAGTAGGTAATAACGAACAACGAACCGCCAACAACAGCACATGGAACAACAGTGCTTCGGCAATGGTGAGCAGCCAATTAATGCTACTTAGTGGGC
Source organism: uncultured Bacteroidota bacterium (assembly GCA_937907475.1). GTDB lineage: Bacteria > Bacteroidota > Bacteroidia > Chitinophagales > UBA2359 > UBA2359. The sequence goes on from CALCIK010000122.1 coordinate 70,927, forward strand.
CAGGCAACTATACCTTTGCCATTCCCAGCAGTATGCTCGATTTAGGAGGCACTTTAATGACACTCACCACCACCGATGCTGATGGCAACCAACAAAGCTCCAACGTGCTGGTGTATGTGGGCGGTTGTAACAATGCCGATTTCTACCACTACCAAACCGATGCTTCGTTGACGGTATAGTTTACAGACGTAACCCAATACGACCCCATCCACCCGCCCAGTGCTTGGCAATGGGATTTTAACGACGACAACATCATAGATGCCACCACCCAACATCCACAATTTACCTTCCCCACTGCGGGCAACTACATTGTGCGCTTGTTTGTAACCAGTGGCGATTGTACCGATGCCGCAGCCTATACCGTTTCCGTATCAGCTACCCCACCTCCTCGCATTTATGCAAGCGTTTTGTTGGAAGGTCCTTACAATGGAAGTGGTCTAATGACCACCACCTTGCTGACCGAAAACCTGATACCGAAAACACAACCTTACAGTGGCGCGCCTTGGTTTTACAACGGCAACGAAGGTGTAGCCAACCTGCCGGCCAACATTACCGATTGGGTATTGATTGAACTTAGAAACTCCGCCACTCCGTCAATCATCGAAGCTAGCAAAGCCGGATTTTTGAGAAACGATGGCGTATTATTGGAATTAGATGGCTCGGTTGGTATGTCTTTCCCCAACCTCAACACAGGACAAAGCTATTATATCGTAGCCCGCCATCGAAATCACTTAGCCGTTATCAGTTCGGCAACCACACTGCCCAACAACAACGCAACGCCATACAACTTCACCTCCTCGGCAAACCAAGTACAAGGAACTAACCAAATGAACATGATGAGTGGCGGTTTCTTTGCCCTAAGTGCCGGCGACTTTAACAGCGATGGGGTCATGACAGTGTTCGACTTCAACTTCTATCAGTCCGAAGCCTCCTTGATCAACCAATACCTGACTTCGGACTGCAATCTGGATAAAACTGTATCAGTGGCAGACTTTAACCTCAATATGCCCAACTCCAGTAAAATTGGAGTAAACCTAATAAGGTATTGACAGTCTAAAACCTTAAATCTGGGGCCATGATATCAGGTTTTTGGAGTTAAAAAATAAATATGGTTACCGGCAGAGTTGTGATGGCTCTGCCGGTTTTTTTTTGAGGTGTTCAGGTGATACTGTGTTGCCAATAAACTAAATAATGTCATCAGTTATACAAATGTAGTTTGATAAACAGGTAGTGACGGAACTTGTTCCGTTAATATCAGACGGAACAAGTTCCGTTGCTACCCGTTAAAAAGGGGGATGCTGAAAGTGCCTTCAAAATGCCATTCATCACTTTTTTATTCGGATGAACAGTGCGCTTGATGCAAGTTTAGCAATTGGTACATAATTTTGTAACGGTTTTGAGTTAAACCAAACTTCTACCTTTAAGCATCTTTTCAATTTTCTTATTTCTGAGGCTTTGCAACAAATTCTTTAGAGGTGTGTTTTATTCGGGTTTTTACCTGCCGTTTTTCTAACTCCACAAAATAATGTATCAAATGAAACACTTTTCCCGATGCTTGTTTTCTTGCGCTAAACTGTTTTTTACTGTCCTTTCCGTAGTTTGTCTTGCTATGCTGTTACCGGCATCTTTATCGGCACAAAACATGGAAATAGAGCAATTCGTACCTTCCACGGGATGGGTTAGTCCATTAGAAAACGGTCATGTTGTTTATTTTCCGGCAGCAGCTATGCAAACGCCAACCTTAAGTTATGTTTTCAAAAACACCGGTACTGAAACTTTAAACATCAGCAGCTTTTATTTTGATGGAGACAATATCACACATTTTACCTTAGAAGGCTTTGTGGTATTGACCTTATCTCCCGGCGAAGAATCTACTTTTGCCATCCGCTACAATCCTCCGGTACAGTTTACCCAACAAAGCACTGCGGCATTGGTGATTAACTCCAACAGTACCGGCAGCGGTACCTATACTCTTAATCTCAGAGGGGCAGGAAGTGAATTATACGGCCCTTATTCACCGCTATACGGCCAACTGACATCCGAACTCATCCAAGAATGTCCGGAAATCAACAACTGCATTGGACGGGCATCCGGTGTTTCTCAAATCTTTTATGTGGCCGACCAAGCCGATGTTACAGATACTTACAGGGGAACTATTGTGAATGGCGAAGGCGATTTGTGGATAAGGGTTTCGACTGACGGTTCCAATTTTACCGAGCAAGAAAACTTAAGTTTCTCCCCTACCGAAAGCAACCTTTCCCAAGGAATATTGGTACACCGGGGGTATTCGGTGGTGAACACCACAGGCGGCGACTTACCTGTTTACATCAAATACATTGAAACCATCACAAGACCCGATGGCTCGCCTTTCGTGCTGATTGCCCCCGAAACACTTGGATTACCGCCGGAAATTGGCGGTTTGGCAAAATTTGAAAACCGCACCGACACCATGAACTCTCATAACATCATCCTTGCTTCGGATTCCTACAACGGCACTTTTACCCCGTTCCTAGATTATTTCGATGCAGTGCCTAATAAAACTTGCAATTTTTGCGGTCATTACAGCTTGTACAAGCGATTTTACTGGAAAAACATGCCCCCTGTTATCACCGCCAACACACCTTTGGGACTAAAGCCCAATGAATCGGCTATCATTACAACCGATTTGTTAGCGGCTCAAGACTATGAAGATAACCCGCCTCCGGCAGGAGATTTACCATATCAGCCCAACCCCGCGCTCATTATTTTCGACTTTAACAGCACCACCCCCTTAACCGAAGGATCGGGAATCCTTTATTTAAACGGTGTTCCCGTTTCTGCAACCACCACCTTTACCTTGGCCGACTTGCAGGCAGGTTTGTTGAGTTATGAAAACACCAACCCCGATGCAACAAACGACTCCTTTGTGTTTCGGGTTCAAGACAGCCGCGGGGCTTTTGCCAATCAGGACGGAAATACCGTATTCACCTTTAACATCATCATTGACGAATTCATCGGCATTGAAGAAACCCTAGCTTCTTCCGGTTCAACTAACTTGCAGGTGCAGTTAGATCAAATCAAACAAGAAGGCATTGCAAGGTTTACCCTCAACGAAACGGGTATGGCAAAATTAACCCTCTATAATTTGTCGGGCAGCCAAGTAGCTCAATTGTATGAGGGCAGTGTTTTGGCAAACAATGCCAATGAAATACCTTTTAACCTTGCTCAATTGCCCGGCGGCATTTACCTTCTTTTGCTTCAGACCGATTGGGGAGTTACAGAACGGGTAAAAGTGGGTATTGTAAAATAATACCACTCCGGTTGATTATCAGTATTTGTGAAAAGTTTGCCTGTTGATGCAAGCATTCAGGGCGAATAGAAGATATTTGCTGTTCGTTTTTTTTCGGTTTTTGTTGGAGATTGCTTAACATCGGAGATTGTCTGTAATTCGCTCATGTATAAATAGCGGTAGAGGAATAGCCGATCACGCCTCTCTACTGCCCGATAAAATAAAGATTGCAGCCAACCGTATCCAACTGTATTTACCACCTCTCTCCAACCTATATCTACAAGACAGACAGCCAAACAAAAAGCCGTTGCAAATGAATGCAACGGCTTTAAGTCGGCTTTTTCAATTCCTGAAACCTATCGGACAATAATTGTCGCAGGGTCGCTCCATTCACTATGACCTTTGCTGTTGACACTTCGAATCTGAACCCAGATTTTTTTGGTAGGGGTAAGATCGTTGATAATCATAGTAGCACTGGTGCTTGCAGGAATTTGATGCCATCGGGCATCGGGACCAAACTCGTCTTCGGTGTAGCGAAGTTCATACACTACCGTAAATTGAACCACATTCACTCTGGCTTTAATGGTTCCACTAAGGGGTCCATCAGAAAGGCGAAGGTTTTGAGGCACATCGGGCAATGGACGAGGGGGTTGAGGTCCGCCATAAATACTAAAGCCGGAACTGATTAAGACCGCTTGGTCGTTGTCGCCAATATCTTCCACATAACTTGCCAACAGGCGCAATTCTGCGATTAACAAAGCACGTAACTGATTTTTTATGGCAGTTGCGGTTCTGCTGCCATCGGCAGCATTGGCATAGGCCGTCATAAAGTTGTTCAATGCGATGGTAATGGCTGCCAAAGTAGGGTTTGGCGTGACAAAATTCAGATTTCCGGTCATCGCTGCAAGCACTGCCTGAACAAAAGTGATGAGCAGCGAATCGGTAAAGTAAGCAAACAAAAATGAAACTCTTAAAATGTACATAGGCGAAAAAAATTGGGTGATTAAAAAATAAGAAAAACGAAGTGCATCATGCGGGAGGTCACCCCTAATGTCTAACCATATTGGCGATTTGCTACTATAAACGGTAGAATGGGACAAAAAGTTGCCTGCGCCGCTAAATTTTTTTGAGTTTTTTCAAAATTATTTTAGTTAGGTGCTAAATATATGGGTATCGAAACCTCCGGCTATGGGGTTAGCCTTCGGAAACCCTTTGTATTTAGGGGATTTTGAGGTGTTCTTATGGGGCAGATATTCGGGATTACGCTTAAAAGAGGAAAGCTCGTAACTATTGCAGTTCTACTCTATTCCTTGTATTCATGTCACACATTTGGTACTTCCGGAATTACAAGTGTTTCTTTCGCAAATCCGATAGAATAAAATTTACACCTTTTGTTAGTTGTTGTATTTGCTATAATTTTACTACTTTTGACGAGTCAAAATCATTTTAATAAATAACCCTCGGTTAAAGCTAAAGAAGCATTTGAAAATTTGGTTTTTAATTTACAACCCGATGCTTTTTAAGCAGAAGATACAACGTTTTACTTATTACCCTTTTGACTTGCTTTTGCAGTCATGAATACCATAAAGGTTAGTTAGACAGTGCCAACGCTTATATTTTACAAACAGTAAGAAGAAATGACATTAACGCCCTATCACGCAAAATACTACGCATTTGAATTAACCAAACGCTATGCTGCCAACAGCTTGCAAAAGTTCACCGCTTCACTTGCCGATGCACAGGTAGATTTGAACCCACATCAGGTAGATGCCGCGTTGTTTGCGTTTCACTCGCCGCTTTCAAAAGGTGCGTTATTGGCCGATGAAGTTGGTTTGGGCAAGACCATTGAAGCCGGAATTGTTATTTCTCAAAAATGGGCTGAGCGTAAACGCAAGATATTAATCATTACCCCTGCCAACCTTCGAAAGCAATGGAACCAAGAAATGGCGGATAAATTTTTTCTGCCTTCCTCCATTTTAGAAACAAGTTCGTTTAATCAGGAAATTGCCAAAGCTAATTTTAACCCCTTTCAGCAAACCGACAATATTGTCATTTGCTCCTATCAGTTTGTTAAAAGTAAGGCAATTTATATAAGCAAAGTAGATTGGGACTTGGTGGTGATTGATGAAGCGCACCGGTTGCGAAATGTGTACAAGTCCTCGAATATCATTGCTAAAGCAATTAAAGCTACAATTTCCCATGCACCAAAGATTTTGCTGACAGCTACGCCTTTGCAAAACTCTTTGTTGGAGTTGTATGGTTTGGTAAGCATCATTGATGATTATACTTTTGGAGACCTGAAAAGTTTTAAAGCCCAATATACCAGAGTAAGCGAAAACCAAAATTTTGACGACCTCAAACGCAGATTAGAACCCATTTGCAAACGCACACTTCGCAGACAGGTATTAGAATACATTAATTATACCAATAGATCTTGCATCTTGCAAGAGTTTACCCCCCGTGACGATGAAAAGCAATTGTATGATTTGGTCTCCGATTACCTGCAAAGACCCAATTTGTATGCCCTGCCGCCCGGACAGCGAACTTTAATGACTTTGGTGCTTCGCAAGTTATTGGCATCCTCAACTTATGCTATTTCAGGCACATTACAGGGTTTGGCAGATAAGTTAAAAACCACTATTGAAAAGCATAACGAACTAACGGTGAATGTGGAGGAACTCTTTACCGCCAATTACGAAACTTTTGAGGAACAACAGGATGAGTGGATTGACGATGAAGTGGAAGAAACCACCAAAGAAGAACGGGTTTACACACCGGAAGAAATTGAAGAAATTAAGCTGGAGATTGATGCCTTGAATGAGTTTAAACAACTGGCTCAATCCATCAAAATCAATTCAAAAGGAGAGGTTCTGTTCACTGCCTTAACCAAAGGTTTTGAAAAATTGCAGGAATTAGGGGCAAATCGAAAAGCCATCATTTTTACAGAAAGCACCCGAACTCAAGAATACCTCAAAAATATCTTGGCGGCAAGGGGCTATAAAGATGAAATTGTATTGTTCAACGGCAGCAACACTGACCCCAAAAGTAATGTCATTTATCAGAATTGGTTAAAAAAACACGAAGGCACAGACCGCATTACAGGTTCAAGAACATCAGATAAAAGGGCTGCATTGGTTGATTATTTTCGCGATTCCGCCACTATTATGATTGCTACCGAAGCCGCAGCCGAAGGAATCAATTTACAATTCTGTTCCTTAGTAGTAAACTATGACCTGCCCTGGAACCCTCAACGGATTGAACAACGCATTGGACGATGCCATCGTTACGGACAAAAATTTGATGTGGTTGTCGTGAATTTCTTAAACAATACCAATGCTGCCGACCAACGTGTTTACCAGTTGTTAGATGAAAAATTCCAATTGTTCAACGGTGTATTTGGCGCAAGCGATGAGGTATTGGGAGCAATTGAAAGCGGGGTTGATTTTGAAAAGCGGATTGTTAAAATCTACCAAACTTGCCGGACAACCGATACCATCCAATCGGCATTCGATATGCTGCAAAAAGAAATGGAACCCGAAATTGAACAAGGCATTGACCTGACCCGAAAAAAACTGCTGGAAAACTTTGATGAAGAGGTACACGAAAAACTGAAAGTCAACTTACAGCAAAGTACCGAGTACCTCACAAAATTTGAACATCGGCTATGGCAACTTACGTCCTATTTTTTAGCACCTTTTGCCGTTTTCAATCATTCCGAAAATAGTTTTTTCCTCCATAAAAATCCCTTTTCAGACGAACCCATCCTTAACGGGCCTTACCGCATGGGCAAAAAGCATATTGGCGAAACGCACGATACGGTTGAAATCAACCCCAACCAAAACCTTTACCGAATAGGGCATCCCTTAGCTCAAAAGGTGATTGCTACCTGTAAGGAGCAAAGGTTGAACATCGGCGAATTGCAATTTAATTATACCGGAACCGACAAAAAAATATCTGTTATCGAAAACCTGATCAACAAACAAGGTTGGTTACAAGCCAAGCAAATAACCATCTCCAGTTTTGAAAACGAAGATTATATCCTGTTTGCCGCTTTTGATGACGAGGGAAATATTCTCGAACCCGACCAATGCCAACGATTGTTTTCGTTGCCTGCAACTACTGCCGAAACAGCCGCCGCCTTTTCCGCAATAGAAAAAGAAAAATGCAAAGAAATATACCATGCCCATCAGATAAACATCATCGAAGAAAACCGGAAACGCAACCACCTCTTTTTTGATGAAGAAGTGGACAAGTTGGAAAAATGGAGTGAAGATGTGCGAAACAGCATCAAGTTTGAAATCAAGGAATTGGATAAGGAAATTAAAACCCGAAAAACCGAAGCCCGAAAATTGCTTAACTTGGAGCAGAAAGTAAAGGAACAACGCATCATCAAAGACCTTGAAAAAAAACTGGCCGAAAAGCGATATAACCAATATCAAAACGAAGATGAAATTGAACAACGCAAGGAAAATCTGCTCGACGAAGTAGAACAACGACTAAAACAACATACAACAGAACAACCATTATTCACCATCAGATGGCGAGTTGTTTAGCAATCATTTCCCTTTGAGGTTAATGGTTTTCCCTTTTACTACCTTTGCATGCAAATAGATAGCTGATATTTTGGCAATAGCCCCAAAACTAAAACCACAAGATATGTTGTATAAAAACCTTAAAGAGATTGAAATAGCAAGGCAATTAATTTCACCACCCGGCGATACATTGGCAGAAACAATGGCATTAAAAGGAATTAGTCAACCAAACTTAGCAATGAGGATGGACAGACCTTTGAAAACCATCAACGATATAATAAAAGCAAAAACGGCCATTACCCCCGAAACTGCCATCCAGTTAGAATTAGTTTTGGGCATTGAAGCTAAGTTTTGGTTAGAAAGAGAAAAAAACTATCGTTTAGAATTGGCCGAAATAGAACATGCCGAAGCATTGCTAAATACATAGGAGTTTATTTGGTGTAACATGTACTAACTTACATTTGTACCAACGCAGGATATTTACTGAAACAGTTCAATGTCTTTTTGGATAGTAGCTTTTGGCGTGGATTTTAAATATAGTGTCTCGTTAAAATGACAAAGTTTTATTTTCCTGCCGCTTCCACATAAGCATTTATCATTACGACCAATCTTTGCTATTTTACAATAGTTCTCTAAATATATCCGAATGGTGTCTTTATCGGAAGTGTTTAAAAGGGTTTCATAGAATTGTTTTGTGCCTTCATTTTTATGTGCCCATTCCTGCAATTCATGTGCGTTTCCATATTGCTTTACCAAGACCCAAGAAAAGTATTTGGGTAGATAGTAATTAACAAAATCGAATATGCGCAATCCCTTTTTGGCTAATGCGTTGGTAACATAGGTATGTTCAAAACAAATAACCCCTTCTTTACTGATGTGATATTCGTCAGATTTTTCAATTTTATCGTCTAATAGTAAAACAACAGGAAAGGTGTTAGGATAGATTTTGTCAACCAAAATAACTATTTCAAAACTTTCTATAAGACCATCGTGTGGATTAGTAAGATAAAAATTGCCACTGAATTTAAAAAAACCTTTGACCTTGCCCTCATATCTTAACCCTCTGTTTGCGTTTAATGTGGCAATTTTATCTTCTTCAAAAGTACTTATTTTAAAGTTTCTATTTAAGGTAAGGTTTATAGTTGGTAGCATTTTGTTGTAAGTATCCTATGTTTTGTTGAATATGCGGATTAGGCAATACAGGCGTTCCTTTAAACCTCAAATTGCCATCAGCATCTTCTTCAATAGCTGGGTGTTTTTTCAAATACCTTTCCCAATTAAAATCGTGTTGTCTATATCTGAAATTTTCTTCGGGTATTTCGAATACATACGGATGCTCATTGCCATCATTTTTATACATTTTGTAAGTAAAATAATCACTGTGATTGGTCACAAATGGCAAAATGTTATCGCCAGCAACAATACCGTTACTATTAGCTTGAGCTTGCATTTTGCACGATAAACTAGTGTGTAAACTTGTAGTAGTTACTTCACTACATTCACCAATACCTGCATTATGCCACAGAGTATCAATTGATTCTCCAAAATCAATGCCTATCCTAGTATAAATTTTGTTTACGCCTTGTTCGTCAAATAAGTTTTTCAAATCGTTTTTGACAAAGTAGCTCACAAAAGAAGCAGCTGTTAACGCATTATCTACGGCAGTCTGTTGTGTAATGCCCTTGCCACCAAAATACACCATTAAACCGTCGCCTTGCAACCTATGTATGTATCCGTCAAAGTACCAACAGGTGTGAATAGCAGCAAGTTGTATAGTTCTGCAAATATTGGCAACAACATCAGGGTCATATTTTTTGAAAAGTCCTGTTGAATTTTTTATATCAATGAACATTGATACAATATAGTGATACTCACTTTGATCACTGTTTTTCAAGTGGCTAAAACTAGGATGAGCACCCAGCTTTTCTTCATATTTTACTAAAAGTCCTGGAATGGAACTTATTGCATTCAGACTTCTAAAATATGCTTCATTTTTGGTTTTATCCTGCCAAAGCATTTTGGGTGTCAATGATAAATTTTTAATTAACCGACTTTGGTTACCGCTTTTTTTCTCTTGTTTCAAGTAGTGAGCGATCTCATCTACATAGTTTTTGTAAAGTTTTTGTTGCATAATTTTTATTTTAAAATAATTAACCCAATAATTGTGATGCAGAAAAAGCACCCACCTAATAAATACGTGGCTATTTGTATTCTGCGAAATTTCTTTTGAAGCCCTATCGCCAATAAATGAACTTGCTGTAAGTAATCTTCATATCGGTTTTCATCGGTCATCTCACTATACTTTTGATTGAAACGTTGAAATGAAAGATTTGCAACGCTCCCAAAGTATATTACTGACCCATTTATTCTGTCGGATTGTTTGCTCAAATATGGCAAGGTAGCCCATAGCGAACATGCAATACTTAATAAGCAGAAAAGCAAGCCCGACCACATGAAGAATAGTATGCCAAAGCCACAAACAACTTCACCTTTAATGCTATAATATCCGGTAATAATTCCACTCAACAAAAATATGTTGAGGGCCAGAATCAGGTTGCCCTTATTGTTTATGCTATCATAGTAATGGTCATACCTGTCCATTGTATGTTTTAGCGTTTCAATTTTCTCATTTGTGTAATTACTGCTCATAGTTATTTTATTTACTTAATCCAATACTAAGAACAAGAGCAAATACCCCTAAAGCAAATCCGATTCCGACCTGATTGCTATATTGTTTATTATGCTGTACAGTGTTTGCATAATGCTCGCAGTTGAAATTGAGCAAATCGTATTGTGTTCCTATCAGTTGCATTGCACGTCGAATAGCTACATTGCGCTGATGTTGATTTCCTATAAAAGGCTCAACCCTTGTCAATTTGTATCCACCTCTAAAAAGGTAGTCTTCTCTTACCATTTGAACACCTTTTCCAATAGCGTTTTCTATGTACAACCTATTGCCGTAACTATCTTTCCCAATGTAAATAGCATGATGCTGTACTAAGCCGATACCACTTTTAGGTAAAACCAACCGGTCAGCAGGCTGTAATCTGTTTAAGTAAAGTTTCCAATTCATACCTTATCCTTTTATTTTTTTGGGGTCATTACCGTAACTGTCTTTATCCCTTATAGTTCCGTCTTTCTTATGAATGACTAATTCAGATTTCTGATTTTTAGCAATTTCACGAGCTATGTCAATAGCCTGCTTTTGAGTGTCCACAATTTTTGTGTTCTTCACGTTTTTTTCACCTTTTACGGCCCATTTGTCTCCGTGCGGCACTACGTGTTGATTTTTTTTCATTGCAATTAAATTTAAAAGTTATGGGCGCACTTATATGCACCCAAACATAAATTCACAAAACCTGTGCCATTTGGTAAACTTGTCAACCAAGATATGTAAACTTCCGATTTTTGACAGAAATCGGAAATAATGTCTTATATTGCGCTTGTTATCTGTATGAAAAAATGTCATAGTTACATATTTCTGTCAAAATTTCACATTAGTGCTGTGTGTTTGTAAACTCAAAGCATTACTTTTGCGCACTTATTCAAATAAACAATGGAAATGAAAGCGGTATTTGCAGAACGTTTTAAGTCGGCCCGTTTAATGAAAGGATTTTCATTGCAAGATTTGGCAGATGCCTTGGATTATAAATTATCCCGGCAGGCATTGCATCGGTACGAGAAAGGGGAAGTCATTCCTGATACTGAAAAAATCAACCAATTAAGCAAAGTATTGCATGTAAGCCCTGATTACTTTTTCAGAACTACCAAAGTGGAATTAAGCGAATTTGAGTACAGGAAATTGACCAAAATGCCACAAAAAGAAGCTTCCATAATCAAAGAAAAAACCAAGGAATATCTTTCCCGATTTTTAGAATTGGAAGAAATTTTGGGTTTAGCTTACGAATTTAATAATCCCTTAGAAGACTTTGAGATAGTTACTTCTTATGAACAAGTAAACAGGGCGGCGGAACTTCTAAGAAAAAAGTGGGAGTTAGGTCAAGGTCCTATATTCAATATTGTTGAGCTTTTGGAAGATAAGAACATTAAGGTTGTTAAATTGGATGTAGATGATTCTTTTGACGGTTTGCAAACTCTTGTAAATGGCAAAATTCCTGTTATAGCATACAATATCAATAAAACAAACAAACTTGATAGAATACGTTTCACCCTTTTACACGAATTAGCACATTTATTATTGACGTTTGGCAATGTAACAGAACGGCAGAAAGAAACTTTGTGTCATCAGTTTGCAGGTGCAATGTTATTGCCCGAACAAACCATTAAAGCTGAATTGGGCGAACACAGAAACAAATTGTCCCCTTTAGAATTAGGCAATATCAAAAAACAATACGGCATCTCTATGCAAGCTATTGTAATGAGAGCCAAAGAATGTAATATTATTAATGACCATTACACGAAGCAGTTTTTCTTTTTAATCAAACAATTGAATTGGAAAGTAGATGAGCCTTTCGATTATCAGGGAGTAGAAGAAAGTAATCGTTTTGAACAGCTTTTGTTTAGAGCACTCATTGAAGATCAAATTTCAATGCCCAAAGCAGCTTCATTATCTAATCAAACTTTGGCAGAATTTAAAAAAGAACATCAGTTAATGTTCTAATCATCAATAATTTTTTGAGCCGAATATTTGTTCGAAAAATGAAAATTGCTGTCGAGGATAGCAGTATATATAGGCGCTAAGTTCATCTAAACCCAACGAAAATACAACCAATTAGATGAACTTTAGATAAACTTTTAGATAAACCGCGAAGAAAAACAAATGGCAAAACATCTTCAAAAATTAGAACTCACCTGGATTGGAAAGGGCAACGAACCCAAGCTGGAACCGCGTATATTGATAGATGACCCCGAAAAATCTTTCTGGTATAATAAGGAGAAAGGAGCAGCCCCTCCTTGGGATATTTTAAAAACCGGTGAAAACCAACAATCCGATAAAATCAGCGGTTCAGACTACTCCAATATGCTCATACATAGCGACAACCTCCTTGCATTAAAAGCATTTAAACAAAATTTTACAGGAGAAATCAAATGTATTTATTTGCAATAGTTCGTTATCAATTAAGCGGAAATACAGACCAAAGATAAGAGTTCAAAGATGTTGGGGTGAATTTTTTGACAACTCACCATCTTATACAGAAATGTCAAAAATACGGTCAATCAAAAATTGTTTATATTGTCTTCTTTTTTCCAACCTATAAAAATCAGCGAACTTTTGACTTTTGTAATTACACGGAAACAAGTAACTCACAAACCTTATGTCCTTTGTAATAAAATGGCAAAAAGTAATTTTAATAACCTTATTACCGGTAGCCATGCCGTTTCAGACCATTTTGTTGACTTCAACTAAATGGTTTAAATAAAATAACAATGGAAAGCAATTCTCAAATAATTATTTATCAAACCGAAAACGGGCAAACCAAATTAGAAGTCCGGTTAGAAAATGAAACAGTTTGGCTTACACAAAAGCTAATGGCGGAACTGTTTCAAACCACTGTTCCCAATATTAATATCCACCTCAAAAATATTTTTGAGGAAGGAGAATTAGATACAAGGGCAACTATTAAGGATTTCTTAATAGTTCGTTTGGAGGGAAACAGAGAAGTGAACCGCAGCAGAAATTGTATCTGAAAGGGCAAACAGCAATAAACCAAACATGGGCTTAACCTCATGGCGTGGAACCAAACCAAGAAAGCAAGATGTAGGTATTGCAAAAAACTATTTGAATGAAGAGGAACTTTCGGCACTCAATAACTTGGTAGAGCAATATTTGATTTTTGCCCAAGGGCAAGCTATACGTAGAATACCTATGTATATGAACAACTGGATTGAAAAACTTCATGGTTTTCTTTCGCTTAACGATAGAGAAATACTAAACCATGCAGGTAAAATAAGCCATCAGTTGGCTATGGAAATGGCAGAGAAGGAATACGACAAATACAACCAACAGCAAGTGAATACGAAAGAAAGCGATTTTGATAAGGCCATAAAAAACATTGAAGCGGCTAAGCCAAAAAAAATTGCTACCAAAAAGAACAAAAAGAAATGAGCAAACAGCATCTTCAAAAATTAGAACTCACCTGGATTGGCAAGGGCAACGAACCTAAGCTGGAACCGCGTATATTGATAGAAGACCCCGAAAAATCTTTCTGGTATAATAAGGAGAAAGGAGCAGCACCTCCTTGGGATAGTTTAAAAACCGGTGAAAACCAACAATCCGATAAAATCAGCGGTTCAGACTTCTCCAACATGCTGATACATGGCGACAACCTATTGGCATTAAAAGCATTGGAACAACAATTTGCCGGTAAAATAAAGTGTATTTACATAGACCCGCCTTTTAACACAGGCCAGGCTTTTGAGTATTACGATGATAACTTAGAGCATTCCTTGTGGTTGAACTTATTACACCAAAGAATTAAAATTCTTTACAATTTACTTCACAAGGATGGTTTAATGTGGGTTCATTTAGATGATATTGAAGTACATTACTGTAAAGTGTTTATGGATGAGATTTTTGGCAGAGGTGGTTGTGTGGCGCATATAACTTACGAAAGGTCGGCAGTTGCAGGTCTTGGTCAAGGCGGATTTTTAGTAAATACAACAGAACACATACTTCTTTTCAAAAAAGGGATGCTTCCAAAGAAAAATAATTTAGGTTATTATGAATTGGAGCAAAAGACAATGAAGAGGTATAGTAAATTTTTAAGTGTAGAAGGAGAACGAGAGTTAGTACGAGAATTCCCTTCAAAATCAAATGGAGAGATAGTTAGAGTTTACAAACATAAATTCTATCAGATTGATTCAATACCATTGAAGGATTTTGATAAAAAAGAAACAGAAATCAGGGCTTTTTATACTAAAAATTTAAGTAGAATATTTAGAGGAAATCAAATTCAAAAAGAGAATTTATTTCAAAGAGATTTAATTAGTCAAATGGATAAGGAACTTTATTCAGTTGATTATACACCTAGTAGAGGAAAATACGAAAATAAAGTAACAACACTTTATTACTATAACGGTGAACTATTATCATGGCTAAGCGATACAGCAGAAGCAACTGAGGGTAAAATTGTTAAAATGCAAAAACTTACAACTCTTTGGGATAGTGAAGATATTCCTAAAGCGGATATTGCAAATGAAGGGGGAATTTATTTCCCTAGAAGTAAAAAGCCAGAAAATTTAATTAAGAGAATACTTGAAATTTCAACAGAACCTGGCGATATAGTTCTTGATAGTTTTTTAGGAAGTGGAACTACTTCAGCAGTTGCACATAAAATGAATAGAAAGTGGATTGGTGTTGAGTTGGGAGGACATGCTATTTCACATTGCCATCCAAGATTAGTTTCTGTAGTTAAAGGTACGGATCAGTCAGGAATTAGTAAATCAGTTAACTGGAAAGGCGGCGGCGGTTTTAAATTCTACTCCCTTGCCCCTTCGTTGATACAAAAAGACAAATATGGCAACGACATCATCAACCCTCAATACAACGCCAATATGTTGGCAGCGGCCATGGCCAAGCAAGAGGGTTTCCGCTACCACCCCGACGAAAACAACTATTGGAAACAGGGGATGAGCCATGAAAAAGATTTTATCTTTACCACCACCCAATTTGTAACCGTTGCCATGTTGGATAAATTGTCCGAAGAACTGCAACCGGGTGAAAGCTTATTGGTTTGCTGCAAAAGTTTTGCAAAAGGCTGTGCCAACCGTCATACCAATATCACTATCAAAAAAATTCCACAAATGCTTTTAGGACGTTGTGAGTTTGGGAAAGACGATTACAGCTTTAATATAGTCAACCTGCCGGCTATGTCTGAATCACAGATTGAAACGGATTACACGGATGACGCAGACAATGACCCTCAAACCGGAAACCTTTCTAAACATCAAAAAACGGCTGTTAAGAATCCTAATACAAACGACAATCATCAAACGACTTTGTTTTGATGAGGGGGCTAATTGTTTGAATCGCGGATTAGACCGATTGAAGGATTACACAGATAAGAACGCAACAGACATAAACGAAAAATACTGACTTTATCTAAACATCAACAATGGGCGGCCATTTTTTTCGTGAAATCCATTCATCCATTTAATCCGTGATTCAAACATATAGGAACAATATCCAATCACACATCAACTCCTCGAAAAAGGCATGATAGCAGAAAATATAAAGCAACGTTTATCTCTTCGCAAACCTTTACAAGAGGCTTTGGACATCCTTACCCGGCTTGCTGCAGAGTTGGAACTGTCGAAAGAGGTTGACCTTAAAGCAGAATTGGAAAAAGTAAGGGCATTGTATCCTACTTGCACCGATTTTGAAAGAACGTTTCCATCTATCTGTTTCAGCATTGCCACAGGGGTAGGTAAAACCCGTTTGATGGGCGCTTGCATTACCTATTTGTATTTAGAAAAAGGCATCAGAAACTTTTTTGTCTTAGCCCCCAATTTGACCATTTACAACAAACTCATAGAGGATTTTGGCAACAGCAGCTATTCCAAATATGTGTTCAACGGCATTGCCGATTTTGTACACAACAGGCCGGTTATCATCACCGGAGATAATTACAATCAGGTCAGTTCGTTGTTTAGCGATGCCGAAGTTCGGATCAATATTTTCAATGTTTCCAAATTTGCCAAAGAAACCAAGCCGGTAAAGGAAGGGGGTAAAAACATGACCCCTCGCATCAAGCGGCTTTCGGAATATTTAGGGCAAAGCTATTGGGAATATCTTAGCAACCTGAACGATTTGGTTATTCTGATGGACGAAGCACACCGCTATCATGCAGATAAAAGCAAAGAAGCCATTAATGAATTAAAACCGGTTTTGGGCATTGAATTAACCGCCACCCCTATTGATGAAAAAGGCAATCAGTTCAGAAACGTAGTGTATGAATACAGTTTGGCACAAGCGCTTACGGATGGTTTGTATGTAAAGAACCCCACTATTGCCAAACGCAGAGATTTTAATCCGGCCGGTAAAAGTGATGAGGAGATAGAAAAGATAAAATTAGAAGATGCGGTCAGTATTCACGAAGACACCAAGCAGGAGTTAAAACTATATGCACTCAATACGGGTAAGCGATTGGTAAAGCCGTTTATTCTGGTGGTTTGCCGCGATACCACACATGCTAAAGCTGTTTACAACCTTGTTTCGTCGGTAGATTTTTATGAAGGAGCCTTTGCCGACAAAGTGCTGCAAATAGACAGCACCACCCGAAATGAAGAGTTAATCGAACAACAGTTTGTATCATTGGAGAATGATGACAACGAAATAGAAATAGTCATCCATGTAAACATGCTCAAAGAGGGCTGGGACGTAACCAACCTATACACCATCGTTCCGTTAAGGGCTGCCAATGCCTCGATATTGGTAGAACAAACCATCGGCAGAGGGTTGAGGTTGCCTTTTGGCGGAGAACGCACAGGGATTGAAAAGGTAGATAAATTAACGGTTGTCGCCCATGATAATTTTGATACCGTCATTGCGGCGGCACAAAATCCCAATTCCGTTTTAAACAAACTCAAATTTATCGAGATTGATGAAGCTCAGTTAAAGGAAAGAACCGAAGTCATTACCGTTCAAAACACCATCGAACAAAACCTGCAACAAGAACAGGAGGAGGTAAACAAAATTGAAGAGCCTGCACAAAAACAAAAGCAACAAAACACGGTAGATGCAAAAAAATTGTTAGTCACTTTAATTCCTTTCTTCAACACCAATTCGCAGGTAAAAAAAGTAGAAGCCCTGATGAAGCCCGAAGTGAAAGCACAAGTGATGGAGGCGGTGAACAAGGAACTCAATTCGGGTCAGGGAAATTTGTTTGCATCCGAAATTGTAAATGAGGCGGAGTTGATGTACGAAAAAATAGTCCGCGATTTCAAAAAGAACATTATAGAAATTCCAAGAATGGGTTTGATACAAGGCGAGGCAACCGCACATTTTGGCGATATAGATTTAAACACTGCCGACTTCACCTATGAACAACTCAATGAAGAAATTGTAAGGATTGGACTCAAAGACGGGAAAATGGATATCATCAAGGTTAAAATGGGGGTACGATACGACAAACCCGAAAAACTGCTTGTATCCGAACTTATTAATTTTCCGGAGATAGATTACGATGCCAATGCCGACTTGTTGTATAAGTTAGCCAATCAAGCTGTTGCAGCATTACAAACCAACTTAAAAGAAGGACAAAACCTCCATACATTGGTTTTTCAATGGCGTAGCGCGATAGCCAATATCATTTATAAGCAAATGATGACAAAATTTGAGATACTCGAACCCGAATACATCGAACCCAATGTCCAGCCTTTTACCCGTATTGAGAAATGGAATTTCACTACCCTAAAAAACGAAGGACGCAAGGACTACCGCGATACTAATTTTCCTGCATCTCAAGTACCCAAATACATTTTCAGCGGTTTTGAAAAAGCCTGCCACTTTGAATACAAGTTCGATAGCCGTACAGAACAAACCCTGTCTTATATTTTAGAAAATGACAACGAGGTGTTAAAATGGCTAAGACCGGCGCAAAACCAATTTCGCATCTATTGGCATCACAACAATAAGATTTACGAGCCTGATTTTGTAGCAGAAACAAACGACTGCATCTATCTTATTGAACCTAAAGCGGCAAATGAAATAGCCGATACCGATGTTCAGGAAAAAGCCAAAGCCGCGTCAAAATATTGTCAATATGCAACCGGGTTTACAGCAGAACATGGAGGAAAGCCATGGAAATATGTGTTAATCCCCCATGACCAAATCACCAAGACCAGTAGTTTTAGAGGGGTGGTATTTCCAAATATCTATAAAAGCAACCGATAGTATCTGCAACTCCATTTTAACGTTAGGTAGGGAATAGAATCTCTACAAGTCTTATTTAACAAGGCTTTAAGAAGTAGGCAGGTAAGTTTTCAGGCTATTTAGGCGAGAAATGCAACAATGGCAGGAAAGTGCTGAATGACCCTGAAAGGGTCGCACATTTATAGAAAGTCTATTGAGCGGAATATGCGACCCCTTCGGGGTCGAACGGGTTTTTGAATGGCTAAATTCTATAAATGTTTTATCCCTTCGGGATAATTGTGTTGTTTCATTATCATCAAAACCTGACAGACCGGAGTTTTAACCCGATTTAAAACCAACCTCACGTCATTTTAGGGTAAAAAAGGTACTGAGTTATACAGAGGTTTTTTTTTCTCTGTGGTTCTCTGTGCAATCTGAGCCGGTTTGCAAATTCATGGTTGGAATAAATTTGGCAAGCACACCATTTTCAAAATTTACCCACCCATCTCAACAAAAATAAGGGGTCGGTAATCAAATAATAACAACCATTGCCACTAAAACAGCTAACCATTCCGAAAAGTGCTACCAAAATAGGGCGAAATACGGTCAAATTTGCCACAAATAAACCGGAAAAACGGAAGAATTCCCATCAGAAATTGAAGATTTAACCCCCAAACTTCATGAAGTTCCCCCAAAAATTGATGAATAAATCAGAAGAATTGATGAATAAAATCCAACCGGTTGTTGAATTTTTTCAAAAAGTTGTTGAATGAACCCAACAAAGTCGTGAACTTCCTCCAAGAATTGATGAATAATCTCAGGGAATTGATGAATTAAGAAAAATTAATTGTTGAATTTTCTCAGGAAATTGTTGAAGTAACCCCAAGAATTGTTGAATGTCCGCCAAGAAAAGTTGAATGAACCCCAAGAATTGGTGAACAGAAATCAAGGATTGATGAACTATTCGAAAAAGTTATTGATAAAATCGGGCGATTAAACCACCGTTTTGAAGCTTTGGGTTCATATATATCTACTAAAATGGTTGATATAAGAGGGTAAAATGAAATCGTGCCTAAAAATCAACTTTTATGTTGAACGGTTTAGGAGTTGTGAGTTATGAGTTATTTGTTGTTAATTTGTTACCCAAGCTCAGATTTATTCCTTTTGGTTCATAAACCAATACCTGCTTTTTCAAGGCTACAACCGCTTCCTCCTTTTTAAAAGTGGGCAAGGGGGATTTGTCCCTATTTCGGGCTATTCTCGACGTTGTCGGTGTCCGACTGACAATCAAACGGGTGCGTTTAACCAATAATCATGCTAAACCGTAACGATGTAACTGTTGTATGCATCGTTTGAAAGATCAATGTTACCCAAAAAGAACATTGGCAGTAATGAGTATAGTAGCCCTATTGCTCGACCGAAAAAACTATTGATTTGAAGTGTTAGAACGGTTTTTCACTTCTCACCTCTGCTCTTGATATTAAAGTTGGTTAAATCGTTTGTGGGTTGCCCATATTGCTGTATTTTTGAGGGAATAACAGCGTTTTTGAACAAACAGATGTAAGTGGCAAGTGTAAAAAGAGCGAAAACGGCAATGCAACAAGTTTACATAGACGAACAGAAATTTGACAAAATCAACTTTGAAGAAAACCCGTTGGCAAAGGGTGAGTATGATAATTGTGTTTTTCTGAACTGTAACTTTTCAAACACAGACCTTGCTGAGATTAAGTTTTCTAAATGCGAGTTCACCGGTTGCAATTTGAGTTTAGCCAAATTGACCAAAACTGCCTTTTGGGATGTAAAATTTAAGGACTGCAAAATGTTGGGGCTTCACTTTGAACATTGTAACGAATTTGGACTTTCATTTTCGTTTGAAAATTGCCAACTCAACTATTCTTCGTTCTATCAAACAAAAATCAAAAAGACCGTATTTAGAAGCACGGAATTGCAAGAAACCGATTTTTCGGAGTGTGATTTGACAAGTTCCATATTTGATAACTGCGACCTAACCCGAGCCGCTTTTGACAATACCGTCCTTGAAAAAGTGGATTTTAGAACTTCCTATAACTATTCTATTGACCCCGAACGAAACCGGACGAAGAAGGCAAAATTTTCATTGCCTGGTGTTTTAGGTCTTTTAGACAAATACGACATTGAAATTGATGGCAGAATTTAAAATAACGCCAAGAATTGAAACAGTAGGTGAAAAGAAATTGATTGGCTATAAATTAAAAATGAGTTTAGCCAATAACAAGACCGGTGAGCTTTGGAGAAACTTCATGCCTCAACGAAGACTAATAACCAATCACCTTTCAAGCGAACTGATTTCCATGCAGGTGTATGGGGAAACCTATTTTGCAGACTTTAAACCGACCCATGAATTTGTAAAATGGGCAACTGTTGAAGTGACAGACTTTGATATGGTTCCGACCGGAATGGAAACATACACCTTGACGGGAGGGCTTTATGCGGTTTTTGATTTTAAAGGGTCGAGTAATGACAACCGTATTTTTCAATTCATTTTTGAGTCATGGTTGCCCAACTCAAACTACTTATTAGACGACAGACCACATTTTGAAGTTTTGGGCGACAAATATAAAAACGGAGACCCAAGTTCAGAAGAAGAAATATGGATACCAATACGACCGAAGTAAAAAGACATCCGTTAACACAGAATATGCTTTACCCAAAGTTCTAAAATATAACGGCCATAGTAACCGGTTACTGCATTTAACAAACTAAAATTCAAACAAACATGCTCAAAGAGATTCACCCAAAGCTACCTATGCGCAATAAAGCCGTTACACGGGACTTTTATCTAAACAAACTAGGCTTTCAGGAATTTGGCAGTGCTGACTACGAAGGCTATTTGATGGTAGAAAAAGACTTTATTCAAATTCACTTTTTCGAGTTTCAAGAACTTGACCCCAATGAAAATTACGGACAAGTATATATCCGAACCGACAATATAGCCGAATGGTATCAGTTGGCTTTGGACAGAAAAGTAAACATCCCCCAAGCCGGACATTTGCAAATCAAACCTTGGCAGCAAAAAGAATTTTCTTTGATAGACCCCGACAATAATTTGCTTACTTTCGGGCAGAGTTTGTGACGAAAACCCAATGAACCTTTAACGACAAGGAAGAACAAGGCATTGAACGGACTAACGCTAGCCGCATCCTTGCAAAGATCTTGCATTAAAATTAACCTGTAAACATTTAACCTGTAAACATTTAACCTATGAGCGACATTATATTGAACGAAGATTATGGAACCCTATCGGAAACCATCAATGCTTTAATTCATTTGGGCTATACACTTGATTTTAACATTCGCGAAGAATGTTTGGTGTGCCATAAAACGAATATTCAACTATCCCCGGAGGAATTTCAAATTGATAAGTTTTACCGTTTTGAGGGGATGTCTGACCCCGAAGACCAATCCATCCTATATGCCATTTCCTCTCCTAAACTAAACGTCAAGGGATTGTTGGTCAACGCTTATGGGGTTAACTCGGATGAATATTCTTCGAAGTTAATCAGCAAACTCCATGTTGCCCATTCTCAACAGGTAGCCATAAGAGAAGAACCTGCACCACAAAAACCCGATGCAAATCCTTTGCAACAGGCACCTCTTGTCGAAATCAATCTACAAGGGTTAATTTCCCGTATAAAGAACGAACCCGCTTGGGCAGACAAAGACCATCATTCCATCACCATTTATAAGTCCGACCGAATGCGGATGGTGTTCATGGGGCTTCACCAACAGGCTCAAATAAAACCACATGCTGCTAAAGGTGTCATTAGTCTCCAAGTTCTCAGTGGAGAAATCGTTTTTACAGCAAACGAACAATCGGTAACGTTGGAAAACAACCAAATGATTGTATTGGGCGAAGGGATTACACATAGCTTGTCATCTCAAAAAGAGAGTTTTTTGCTGCTCACCCTTGCAATGACAAGTTAAAACGGCACAGTTAAAAGGTTTAACACTCTTTGACAACCCACAAAACCGTTACGCCTCCTGTAAATGAATTTTCAACATGGACAATTTCAAGGTTAAAAAATTCCCCAAATCAAGAATTGCAACGAATGATGTATGTGCGGTCGGACTTCAGAAACATCATATTGCTGCCATGATTGAAATTGATGTATCGGATAGCAGAGAAAAAATCAAACAGCATAAAAAGGAAAACAAAGGGATTTCGTTTACTGCTTGGCTTATAAAAGTCATCAGCCTGACCATCAAAGAATATGAGGAGGTTGCAGCCTATTTGAATGGGAAGCGAAGCGTTATCGTGTTTAATGATATCAACGTTTCAATCGTTGTTGAAAAAGAGGTCAACGGGCACAAAGTCCCCATCCCTTTAATCATTGAAAAAGCCAATGAAAAGAGTATCGAAGCGATAACCCTCCAAATCAAAAATGCTAAAGACAAAAGCCTTACCCAAAACGATATTGTTCTTAATAATAAATCCGGCAGACTGGAACGATTTTACTATGTTCTGCCGGGATTTATCAGACGTTTCTTTTGGCGGTATTTATTAGGGCATCCGCACTTTGCGTATAGTAAAATGGGTAATGTTGCCATTACCTCTATTGGGATGATTGGTAATGCCAATGGCTGGTTTATTCCCATTTCGGTACATCCAATCTGTTTCGGAATAGGGAAAATAACCCCGAAACCAATTGTGGTGAACGGTAAAATAGAAATCAGAGAGATGCTCAACATAACCGTTTTGCTTGACCATGATGTGGTGGATGGCGCACAGATGGCTCGGTTTATCAGTAGTTTATCTGACAATATCGAGAAAGGAAAAGAATTGTAAGCGGCACCTATACAGAGCAGCTTAGTTCTGAAATGGTGAATTGCAAGAAAACGCAGTCGTACCAAATTTTGCGACAATTGTCTAGGTCAACAAAATGTTTCACGTTGAACATTACGAACTCAATGTTTTTCTTTCCTTTCAACCTCTCAAAGATTATTGTAGAGGGCAAATCTGATTATAAATTTGATCTAAATATGATAATTATCCTGTTCACTTATACATCCAAATAGGTTTTCAACAATTCGTCATCAATCCACCCAAACTATGCAAATCATCAACGATATTCAACAAATTACGGCAAGCCCAACAGCAAGCCTTTCGCAGCATCAATCAAGCAATGGTTCAAGCTTATTGGCTCGTAGGCAAGCGCATTGTAGAAGAGGAACAAGGAGGCGAAAGTTAAGCCACCTATGGCAAAGGCGTTATCAAAAACTTATCCGAAGCCCTGAAAAAGGAGTTTGGTAAAGGGTTTTCGGTGGATAACTTGGAAAATATGCGGCGGTTTTATTTAGCCTACCCAATTTCCGAGACGCTGTCTCGGAAATCTCAACGTTATGAATTTCAATTAAGTTGGTCGCATTATCAGCTATTGACACGGATTGAAAACAAAGCAGAACGCAACTTTTATGAAATAGAAGCCACACAAAATCAATGGAGCTTACGGGAGTTGAAAAGACAATTTGACAGTGCCTTATATTTGCGGCTTGCTTTGAGTACCGACAAAGAAGGCATTAAAAAATTAGCAAAAGAAGGGCAAGCCATAGAATTGCCCCAAGATGCGGTAAAAGACCCCTATGTTTTAGAATTTTTGAATCTGAAAGAACACTACCGCTATTCGGAAAGCGATTTAGAAAATGCCTTAATTGACAAATTAGAGCATTTTTTGTTAGAATTAGGCAAAGGCTTTACGTTTGTTGCCCGCCAAAAAAGGATAAGTTTTGATGAACGACATTTTTACATTGACTTGGTATTTTATAATCGCTTATTGCGTTGTTTTGTAATCATTGACTTAAAAATTGGCGGCTTAAAACATCAAGACTTGGGGCAAATGCAGATGTATGTCAATTATTACGACCGCTTTGTAAAATTGGAAGAAGAAAATAAAACCATTGGCATTGTGCTTTGCCAAGATAAAAGTGAGACACTGGTAGAGATTACTTTGCCGGAAGATAACCAACAAATTTTTGCCAGTCGTTACCAAACAGTATTACCAAGCAAGGAAGAGTTGCAAAAGCTGTTATCCCAAAAAGATATTTTGTGAAGTTTTACTGATGCTTCGGAAATAGGCATTCAACAATTTATCACCACCTTTTTGGTAATAGAACACAAATTGGCAAAAACCAACCCATCGAATTTAATCGCTAGTTTCAAGATTATGCCAAAAAGAGGACTCTGAGATAATTTTGAAAAGGTGTTTCTGTTTAAAACCCTCCATGAGTAATAAACACATCCCTCACTCCCACTTCCGTTGCAGGTTTAGTTGATTCTTTTTGCGAAAGGCGGTTTCTAAGTCTATGTTGAAATAGTTCGCTAAATCGAGGAGGTAATTAAATACGTCTGCAAATTCTTCCTCCAAGTCGTATTTTTGGTTGCTCTTTTCGGTCTCGTCAAACAGGTTATCGTGTTTTCGGATGGCTTTGGCCAATTCGCCGACTTCTTCGGTAAAAAGAAGGAAGATTTGAAGATGGTTGTTTTTATCCCAACCCTTTTCGGCACATAATTCTTTGATGTACTGTTGAAAATGGGGAAGCGTGGGTTGGTCAGGAAGTTGTGGCATAGGGGAGACTTGACTGTTTTGTAGGATAGTAGATTGGTAAAGAGAGTCGGCTTAATTACATTGAGCCGTCAATGAACAGCATGAGGGATTTTAGAAAAACACTATTGCTCCAAAACAACGAACCATATAACCAAGTTGTGTTGCACAGGTAATGAACACGACTTGCTTATATGGTATCGTTCAAAAAACGGAAGTGCGGTTACTCCATTCTTTTAGAATTGCGATGGGCTTGGTTAAATTGCTGAATTCTACGTTGCAGTTCACCGGTTTTTTTGTGATGGCTAATCATTTGTCGAATTTCGGCAGTTGTGTAGGCGTTGCGATTTTGAGGATTAACCACTGTTGGTGCCATAGATTGGTCGCCTTTCTGAGGTTGGCGTTGCGGTCTTTTGTTTAAGTTATAGTCCGAACGTTTGCCGTTGGGGTCGTCTATAATACCGTTTTGCACATTAATCGGGGCATCGTTGTCGTCTGTAAAATAGAAGTAATTGTTGCTTTCGTTGTGTTCTTCAATGTCGTCATAACCGTCGGCGACCAATACAAAATAGTATTGTCCGGTCAGGTTGTTGGGTACGGTATAATCCCAAATAAAGCCTTCTGAACCAAATTGATGTGCTATGCTCGATCCACCGGGAACATCAATATTGTTCCACCAATTGCCCGACGAGCCGGGGCCCGAATCAAGTGGTCCGTTATGTTCGGCATTATCGTATTCGTTGGTATAGTAGTCGTACAATAAGATGCCCCATTCGTTGGCATCGTAAGCATTATAGTAAATGTACACCACATTCCAACGTTCGTTAGAAAAAATTGTGCGATCTCCGATGTTATAAACATTGTAAAAAATAGTTCGGGTGCGCAGGTCGGAAAGTTCTTCATCGTAATCATACAAATCCCAAGCAACAAGGTCTGCCGCTCCGGTTACAATCACATCGGGGTTCACTTCTTCTTCCTCTTCGTTGTATGGGTCGAAATCATTTCGTTTGTTGTTGGCAACAAAAGCAGAGAAACAAAAACTGTTTTGAAAGAACAAATAGTCTATCCAAATAAAACCATTGCTGCCCCATTGACTTCCCCATGTGTTGACCACTCTAAAGGCACCGTTAGGGCCTTTGTTGTCGTCATAACCCGCTACGGTTACGGCGTGATAGGCATGTTGTCCGGTATAACCGTAGGTATCAGAAGTCAATACACTGTTGCTGTTCCACTGAAGGAAGTTATCGCCTACCCGTACCCCAATCGCTACGGGTCTTCCTTCTGCTAAGTAGCCGCGAATAGTGTTTACATCGCTGTCTATTTTGCGGTAGTTGGTAATTTTGTAGTTGCTCGCTTCCGTTGTCCAATTGCTTGGAGGTGAAGAACTGCAATTGCCCAAACTTTGGTAAGGGACGGTCGCCATCGTTGCAATGCCGCGAGCCTGTATAACATCAAAGGCGGCTTCAAATGTTGTTCCATTGCAATCTGCCCCTTTTTCGCCACTAGAAACCGCCCAAAAAAGGTCTTTGGGGCTAAACTGTCGCGAGGTTTGTGCCAACTGTGAGGCGGTGTAGTTTTCGTCAATACCCTCTATCGTTGTTTTAAGGTTGTAGCCCACTGCCCAACCCACACAGGTGCCATATTGACCTTGGTCGCCAATGGGGGGGAACTTGGAGGTCAAATCTACGGAGGAAGGAGTGCCGCCACTTTCACTAAGGTTTATATCGGTAGCTATTTCATCTAAGTTCTCGTCGCCCTCCAACCAACCTAAGGAGTCGAGAAAATCAACTATGTCGTCAATGTTTTCTTCTTCACAACCCGGCGAAACGGTTAACATGGTAATGCAAAGTGCTACGGCTAACAGAAATTTGTTTTTAAAGTATTTCATGTTCCAATAAATTAGGTGTTTATTTTTAATTAGTCAATTAGTTTAAACTTGGCAGTGATGCCGATTTGTATAACCTTGCAGTGAGGATTTGAGTGCTAAGTTACAAAAGAGTGGTTTCATAGTTGGTTGCAAAATTAGCTATTCCTCTGTTTAAAGAATTACCCGACACATTGGAGGCATTTTAGTGTTGCTTTTGAATAGTAGCAAAGCCTTTGAAGGAATGACCGTGGGACTCTGTTCTCTATAAGACAATATAAAACGCTACTCGTTCATGCGTTTAGATATTATTGTTTGACAGTAGTTTAGTCTTAATTCTAAATAATCTATAAATAGGCTGATGGTTTTTCACCTTAGCCTTACTTGACCGTTTGCTCGAACCTAAAAACGATTATTATATGGCAAGGGAATCGGTGTAGAATTGCTACTTGTTTAGAAATTCTATTGTTCAAAAAATTTCAACAGGCTTTTATCACGACCATAAATATCGGGATAAAAATAACCTTGGCTAGAAGTTTCATCTACCCATACGGTAAAGTAAAGCAGGTAAATGGGTAAAGGTTCGGGAATAAACACTCGTTTGTTTTTACCTTTTGCAACTATATCTGCAATCTTTTCGGGGCTAATATTGGGTTTGAGCAAGTATTCTGCCAATTCAATCGGTTTGTCAAGTCTTACGCATCCGTGACTATAAGCACGTTGGGCATTAGCAAACAAACTCTTTGATGGCGTGTCGTGCAAATACACATCGTATTGGTTAGGAAACAAAAACTTTACCGACCCCAAGGCATTATTGCTTCCCGGTTTTTGGCGAATGGTATAATAAAAGTTGCGGGAAGATACTTTGCTCCAATTGACTTTTGCAGGGTTTATTTTCTTATCGCCGGAGTACAGTTCCATATTATGGGTATTCAAATAGCCTGAGTTCCGTTTCAGTTTGGGCAGGATTTCTTTTGTTGCAATGCTGTACGGCACTCCCCAAAGTGGGTTAAATTCGATGTATTGCATTTGTTCGCTAAAAACGGGTGTGGGAGTTGAAACTGCACCCACCACTATTCTTTTTGTCAGTACAGCATAATTTGATTCATACACCCTTACTATGTATGAGGGGATGTTGACCAACAAATATCGGTCACCAAGGTAATTGGGCAGCCATCGCCATTTGTCCAAGTTTAGTAAAATTTGATTTATTCGATTGGGTATAGATTCATTGAGTAGTTGCAAGGTTTGCTTTCCAACTGCACCATCCGGCTCTAAGCCATGATGTTGTTGAAACAGCTTAACCACCTGTGCCAACTGTTTGTCGTAAACCTTTTCGTTATAAAAGCTGTCAACCGGATTGGTTTGGGTTTTAATCTTTACCGAATCGGTCGAAGGTCGTACATCATTGTTTTGGGGTTGGAGCATATAATATTCATCGGCCAAACGCCGGCGCAATGAAACCACCCGATCATCGCGAATACCCGGCTTTAATGAAGGAGTGCCATCGGGCACATTCGTAAAAACTATTCCATTTTTTTGTTTTTGGCGGTAATCTTCTAAAGCAAATTTCAGTTGGGTGTATTGCGTGTGTTGGGGTTTCAGTTTGTCAAAATAGGAATTGAATGTTCCTTGGCTAAGTGCCTCATGCAATCTTGCCGATAGGTTATTGTAATCTCTGTCAACATCCCACCGGTAAGGCATACTCGAAGGTTCAATTTTACCGCGGTCAAGATGGTAAGCATATCTCAATGCTGCATCGGTCAGTAACACATCCAATTGGTAACTGTCGGGGAATGGGGCAGTTGGGCTGATGAGTTCGTTAAGTTTGTCGGCATGATAGTGTGCCGGGGTCAAACCTTCCATTGTAGCGGCGTTGATGGCTTTGAGGAGTTGGTCAACGAGGGTTTGATTTATTTTACCTGCCTTGTGCCAAGCTAAAGCAAAATCATTTCTGCGATAAAAATCACTCACCATTTCGGGTAAGTAAGCCGTACTGCCGAAGAGGGTGGCTTTTTTAGAAGGGTTAGCTATAGAAGCCACCAATTTAAAGAGCGTCGAGTCACTGACTGTTTTTGTTGTAGGCTTAGTATTATCCGTAGGGGCTACTATTGTTGTTCTTTCGGTTTGTGCAGATTGCCATACCCCTTTTTTAAGGTTGTCGAAAAACGTGTTGAGCTGCTTTTTCTCAAGCGCATCGTTCAACATAAATGGCAGTTGCATCAACTCGGCACCGGCAATCGTTTGTGACAATTCTACGGCATAGGTGAATGCCGCATCAGTCAGAAAGACATCCAACGTATTGGCTTCGGAAAAATCGAACAACCCTACGGGCAAGTAAATGGTTTCTGCTTCGGTGTATAGCAATTCTATCATATCGGAATGGAGGGACACCGGCACAAAGCCCTGTTGTGGCAACAACTTATTCAGTTGTGAGTATAAGGCAAACGAATCGACTGCGTTAAACCAAGCAGGTGCGCAACTTCGTTTGCCATAAAACGCAATGAGCAAATCAATATGATTAAGCGGCTCATTGTAAAAAGGATTATCTACGCTTTCAGTGTCGCTAATCAATTCGAAAAGCTGATCACAGGGATTGGGGGTTTTGTTTTTTTGTGCCCTGACAACGGTAATATTTGCAAGGAGGAGAATTAACAGTAAACCCCTCAAAAGTACATACTTCATAAAAGACCTTTGCAACATGTTAAAACAGGATATGGTTTGAGACAAAATAATCAATAGTATTTTCACTTTAAAAAAACTTCAATTGAAGCGTATAATATAGGGATACAAAGATTTAATCTTAACTTTGCACGACAAATTATCAAGTGCAAGGTAAAAAAAATTTGACTATCTTAGGATTGTTAGACTTTTTATCTTTTCTTTGCTACAACTTCCTTGTATATTTTCAAACTTATCCCTATTGTCATGTTCAATTCAAAGTCTTTTACCCTTCTGGTTTTAATTGGAGGGTTATACGTCCTACTCTCCGGTTCTTGTAATATCACCAAAGATAAATCCGATACCGGCAATGCGGGTAAATCAAAGTTAAGCAGTTCTGTGGAAGTAGGTGACGTAAAAGTGCAGGATGTGGACTATGAAGATTTTAAGGACATGACCGTTGAAGAACGGTGGCGAAGTTTTACCCCCGAAAGACGCAATTATCTGCGCCAAAACCCCGACCTATATGCTTATTATAAGCCTTTTATTGCTGCCGAACCCAATATGGAGCAGGAAGGAACTATTCAATATAGCGGCGTGCAACATAAAGTGGACTCTGAATCACCCGGTCAGCCCAAAACAGCCGAAGAATGGTGGAATAGTTTTTCGGAAGAACGCAAAGCATATATGCGCCAAAATCCCCAATACTACCCCGAGTTCGTACCCTTTTTTAATAAATAGTCCTTAAAACAAAATATATCTCATGCTAAACCTACCTATGGTTATGAAACAACCCATACAATTCTTCTTCTTGCTGATAATAAGCGGTGTTATTGGCATTCTTGCTTCTGTAAATGTTAATGCACAAGGAGCATCTTGCCCATCGTATAGTTCGGCCTATCCACCACCATATCCCGCATCATACCCTTGTATGAGTGCAGTACTTACAAACGACCCTTTTTGTTGTACCAATGTGTTTGACGCATGGTGTATCAATCAATTGCGAACTGCTTGTGATGGTAATGCAAACCTCGATACCGATTGTTACATTGAAACATGTCGTCCTTCGGGCTGTGTGCCTCAAAGTACAAGTGAGTGGTCTATCGTGCCGATGTGTTTTGGACAAGTTTGTACTTCATACAGCAGTGCCAACCCTCCTCCCGGACCCAACCCGCCTATTCAATTTGTAAACAATATTCCCCGTCCATTAGTCAATGGTGCTTTATTTGAAGTGTTCAAATTTGACGGTTTTTGCTGTGTCAATACATGGGATAACGGCTGCCGTGGTTTGTTGGACAGTATTGCTTGTTTGATTTGTAATGATGGAGTGCCCGGTACGATTGATGCGGTCAACGAATTGTTGGGTTGTACCAATACGCCAATTCCGGCAGTATTACCCAGTTTAGTGGTGAAAGTCAAAGTCTTTTTAGAAGGGGCCTATTTGACCGGTACAGGAACAATGAGCACTACGCTTAGAAGCTTGGAATTATTACCTGCCTCACAACCATTTAATGTACCCCCCTACAACTATACCGGTACCGAAAGTGTAGCAAACCCTGCCGCACTCCCTGCCAACGCCGTGGATTGGGTACTTCTTGAATTTAGAAATACACTTAACAGCAACTTAGCGCACGCCCGAAAAGCGGGTATTTTAATGAGCGATGGTACGGTGGTGAATGCAGACGGCACTCCTTTTACCGTAAGTGGATTGTTGCCTAATAACAATTATTACATCATCGTGCGCAGCAGAAACCATTTGGATGTGATGAGTACTTATGCCATCTTTCTATCCAGCACCACAGAGTTTAACTTTAGTTCAGGTGCCGGACAAGTTAAAGGTACCGGACAAACTAAATTTATCGAAACCATTGACCCCGACTCGAATGTTATTGGCGATGAGTATAGCATTTACGCGATGTATGCCGGCGATTTGAACGGAGATGGCGCAATTAATGCTACTGATTTCAATACCGTATATGCGGCTACGAATCCCACGGTTAAAGTGTATGCCCGTGCAGACCTTAACTTTAACGGATACGTTACTTTTAGAGATTACAACTTGTTTATTTCTACAGCACCTTCTCCGGGTTCAAACATTGGTATAACGGGTATTTCACAAGTTCAGGCCTACCCTGCTTTGAGTGCGGTTGTAACCAATTGTTTCTAGTTGTCTTTTTAGGATTTAAGACAAAAGACATAAGATTTAAGACGTAAGATTTTAGACTTGCCTATTTGTCTAAAGTCTATTGTCTAAAGGCCTTATGTCTTTTGAGTTTAAAAACGTTCAACTTCAAAAAAATGAAAAAATATGCCTTTTTGATTGTGTTTGCAATTGCAATATCACAATTTCTTGCTTGTCAATCGGACAGCAACCAACAAGTATCGGACAGTAATCAGTCGGGCGAAACTACCGAAAAACAGGTAAAGAAGCCGAAGCATAAAATTATAAACTCAATGGGGGTGCTTCCCGCCCAACTATTTGCTCAAAAATTGGAAGACCCTAATATAACGCTGATAGACCTGCGAACACCGGCCGAATTAGCCAAAACAGGGATTATTAAAGGCGCGGTCAATATAGATTTTGAAGCCGGTGGGGTAGAAGAAAAGCTAGGCGTTTATCAGAAAGACGCTCCCATATTAATTTACTGTGCCGTTGGGGGCCGTAGCCATGAAACTTACTTAATGCTTCAAAAGATGGGGTTCAGTAAAGTGTATGAATTGAACGGGGGTATTAATGCTTGGATATCTCAAGAGATGCCGGTAGAAAAAGCCAAATAATTTTTCTTTCCTGTAGGTCATTAACCCCATCCTTCTACAAGTAATCTCAACACTAAGCATGGTTTCGCGCAAGCACAAAGAAAGACTCAAACAACTTTTTCCAATAGGGGTTGTGCAAGTCTATCATACTTTGCGCCAATCGGCCAATGATTTGTACTATTGGTATTGCTCCATCGTCTATCGTGGCAGCACCTACTATTGCCCTTTTTGTGGGCAAAGTTTCAGCCGTTTTTTACCCGACGGCGACAAAGCAATGGTCATTCGTCAATACGGGGTCATTGGCGGAGGGTATCGAAACAACTGCCTTTGCCCCAACTGCCTGTCAAAAGACCGCGAAAGGTTATTGCTGCTATATTTACAACAACACTCCACCCTTTTCGATGCTGCTCCAAAAAGTGTTTTACATATCGCTCCCGAAAAGAATTTAAAGGAACTGATCAAACAACAAGCCCAACTTCAGTATATCAATGCCGACCTTAACCCGGGTGCGGCAGATGTGCAAATGGATATTACCGACATCCACTATCCCAATTCTAGTTTCGACTTCATTTTGTGTAATCATGTTTTGGAACATATTCCTAACGATATCCAAGCCATGCGCGAACTATATAGGGTGCTTAAACCGGGTGGACAAGCCATCTTGCAAGTTCCTTTTGCCGAAAACCTTCAGGTTACCTACGAAGACCCTACTATTACTCTTGCCTCTGACAGAGAAGCGCACTTCGGTCAGTTTGACCATGTTCGCATTTACGGGCACGATTATATCCAACGGCTGAGTAGTGTGGGAATTAACGTTTCGGTTTATACCGCCCAAGAAATGCTCGGCAGCACCACCGTTCAAAAACTTTCCCTTATACCCGACGAGAAAATTTTTGTTGGTCGCAAGTAGCATAACTAACCCATCTAACACTGTTAATTTGAGAAATTCAGGAAAAAAAGAGGTGCTTCTATGGAAATGCCCTGCCCAACAAGATAGCAAAAACAAGTTTCTAACATTTTTCTTTACGAACATGATTCTAATCATAATCTAATGCCTCATTGACATCTTACTTTTGATTTGCGAATTTTAAATTTATCCATCATAAATCAAAAGAGATGAAAAAGAATGTTTTTAGGCTGTTGATATTAAGTGCAGTCATTACAAGTTTTATATTGGTTTCCTGTAATTCAGGAGGGGAGCAGCAAACAACTTCCACAAGTAGCGGTGGTGCAGGTATAGAAGCCAAGCAACAATTAGGAGGTCAATCCACCGTGCAAGACGACGTTTCACAGAAAAACATTGTCCAAACAGCCGTTGGTTCACCCGACCACACAACCTTAGTTGCTGCGGTTAAAGCCGCCGAATTGGTTGATGTATTATCAAATGCCGGACCCTTCACCGTTTTTGCGCCAACAAACGCCGCATTCGACAAATTACCTAAAGGAACGGTAGAAGGCTTGTTAAAACCCGACAAAAAAGCCGACTTACAAAACATCTTACAATACCATGTTGCGGTGGCTGTATTAAAAAAGGAAAGTTTTACAGACGGACAAAGTATGGGTATGGTCAATGGCGATAACGCTACTTTTACGGTGAAAGACGGTAATGTGGCAATCAACGGTGCTAATATTATTGCCTCTATTCCCACTTCTAATGGCATCATCCACGTGATAGATGCCGTAATATTACCGCCAGCACCAAAATAGAAATTACGTTACCGACACCTAATTCTTGCAAATCGCTTGAAAGGTGTCGGTAACGTTTATAAGTAAGAATTTAAACGCAAAGTTAATCGCAGAGTTTCGCAGAGTTTCGCAGAGCTTTCTTTGCGAAACTCTGCGGTAAAATCTTAAACGCCAATTCGGAAAGCCTTATTGAATTTGACCTAAGCACTACAACTTAATAATTAAAAATTACGTTACCGACACCTAATTCTTGCAAATCGCTTGAGAGATGTCGGTAACGTTTTAAACGTTTTAATCAAGTTTGAACTTAAAAGGAAGGGTATAAGCTACCCGAACGTTTTTACCTCGCTGCATACCCGGTTTCCACTTTGGCATCAGCTTTACCACGCGCAACGCTTCTTCGTCTATTCCCGCTCCTCCACCTGACAATCCGCGTTTGAGATGTACCTGACTGATTGAGCCGTCTTCCATCACCACAAAGCCTACATAGACCGTGCCTTCGATGCCATTTTCTTTGGCCATGGACGGGTATTTAGTATTTGAGGCTAGAAACTTAAACAAATCCCCTTGCCCACCCGGAAATTCGGGCATTTGTTCAACGATTACGAATACTTCGGGCTCTTCTTCTCTTTCGATTTTAGGCTTATCTACTGCTTTAGGTATTTCAATTTCTCCCACATCAGGAGCGGGTAGCTCAACCGGCTCTACCTGTGTATTTTCATCAGCTTCAAGATTTGCCAAATCGGGGGTTTCGTCCAAAACTTCCTCATTATCCACAATTTCAATCTTCGGTGGAGGCGGAGGAGGTGCTAATTTGGGTGGTGGAGCAACTAAGGGTGGCAATACTTCAATATCATCATCCAAAATAAATGTGCCACTCAAAGTTTTAGCTTCCCCCTTTTGAGAACTAAAGTTAAAAGCATACAACATTAGAACAAGGCTCAAAGCCAACCCAATTTTTAGGAAAATGCTTCTAAAACTTTGCACATCTGCTTCGGGGTATTTTCGTAGCAAAATCGAAGATTGTTTACCCGAATGTTTTTTCATAACTTGTTCGGTCGTTCGAAAACTAAAAAACAATCGAAACAGCCCCAATATGAGCACAGGGCTAAGTAACAAGAGAATGGTGATGTAAGTCATGGTGTTTTGAATTTAATTTGTGAACATTCTTTTTTCTGATGTCAAAATTACCATGCCTCCACCCTACAAAAAACCCATAATGAGCAGGTGTAAGGTTTTTTGTAGTAAGTGTATGGATTGTGTTGTATGAGGTGGGTTTAAACGTTGTTTTTAGGTGAAATCAATGCAGAGGGGGATATTGATCATCAAAGTGTTGTGTGCCTTAATAAGGATTAAAGGTTGGGTGAGAATGGTTGTTTTGGATGAATATCAGGGAATGCAGTATTCATTTTAGTGGGGGCAACAAACAATAGCAGAAGCGAATCTTGTTATCCTGCATTTTGTATATTTGCAACAGAAAGTTTTGCAGAGTATGCCAAAAGGAGTGTTTAGACGCAAAAAAGGTTCTTGTGGATTTTGTTTTCGACAAGCATGTCTGAAGTCACAACAACTATGACACTGACAGGTAAATAATATACTATCCTTCCTTAAAATTAAACGCTCGTACCATGAAAAGTTTAAAAATTTGGTTTTGGTGTGTGGGGATTTTTTATTTGCTCCTCACCTGTTTAAACATTGGCATTCTATTCTTGCAACCAGAGTCTCTTTCTACCCACCTGCCGGAAAAGTATAACCTAATTCCCGAAGCAGTGAACAGTTTTGCTGATGCCTGGCTGGTCTTTATTTTTGAATTGGGTGTGTTGGGCGCATTTTGTTTGGTTGCTGCCCGAAATCCTGTCAAAAACGTCATCATGGCTTGGGTAATCATTTTTGCTGAAGCTTTTCGCGGGATTGCAGCCGACCTGATTTGGATATTCCGTGGTTATAGTGCTACCAATTATGCCGTGTTTATTGTCATACATGCGATAATTATTGTTACCGGTTATATTTTTATTCGAAAAGCTAAGACAGTTGCTCTAGTTCCTGAATTGAGCGCAAAAACTAATTAGGGGTGTAAACTTTACTTACAACCGGAATCCTTTTTACAAAATGACCTAAAAAGGGCATTGAAACTGTGCCACCTTGAATATCACTTATTTACCAATCCAAGCATGGACTATACCGACAAAATAAAATCAGTTCTTTTCGGAGTAGCCGTTGCCGATGCCCTCGGTGTTCCGGTTGAGTTTAAAAGCAGAGAAGTGATTGGCAGGAACCCTGTTACCGACATGATTGGTTACGGCACTTACAATTTACCGCCGGGAACCTTTTCGGACGACAGTTCGCTCACGTTTTGCCTCGCCGAAGCATTGACTACAGAGTTTGACTTGCATATTATCGGAAAAAACTTCGTAAGCTGGCGTTACAGCAATTGTTGGACACCGTTAGGGAACGTGTTTGATATTGGCAATGCAACACAAGAAGCGATTGACAGGCTTAGAAGTGGTGTTCAACCGGATTTAGCCGGAGGTAATGGCGAAACATCAAACGGCAACGGCTCTTTGATGAGAATTGCCCCTTTGCTTTTTTACTTATTGGACAAACCGGTCAACGAACGTTTTGAAATCACCAAACAAGTGTCTTCCATCACTCACCGGCATATTCGTTCCGTCATTGCCTGCTTCTATTATCTTGAATTTGCGCGTCAACTGTTTGAACAGAAAGACAAGTTTGAGATTTATAAAAACCTTCAAACAGAAGTTCCAGCCTTTTTGACTTCTATTTCCATCAATCCGGCAGAAATAGCGCTGTTTGACCGTTTGCTAAAACAAGACATTCGCGAACTACCGGAAGAAAAAATCTTTAGCAGCGGTTATGTTTTGCACACGCTTGAAGCAAGTATTTGGTGTTTATTGACCACAGGCAATTACCAAGATGCTGTTTTGAAAGCGGTCAATTTAGGGGAGGACTCAGACACAACAGCAGCCGTAACAGGTGGACTTGCCGGACTGCTTTACGGGTTTGACGGCATTCCAACGAATTTGGTCAAACAAATAGCAAGACATGAAGACATTGATGATCTTGCAGAACGCATGGGGAAGAAGTTTTCTCAAACATCATAAAGGCAAAAACGAATGAACTCAAGGGTTATCGTTTTTGGATTACTATGGCGAAAAAAATTAAATTTAGAAGCAGTTTTTGTGGTCTTTCCCCCTGTTTTTGTTACCAATTTCTTGACTTTTGTTACCTTTTTTCCGGTTATTGTTGACTTTTTATCGAAAAAAGTAACTTTTACCCTCGATTAATAGGACTTTTTCTGATAGGAAAGAACTTTTTTCCGGGTTAAAAATCCTTTTTGTTGAATAAAAAGTCTTTTTTTCTGAGAAAACAGACCTTTTTCTCAAGTTTAAAGTTCTTTATTTTGAAAAAAAGAACTTTTTCCTGCATCAAAAGTCCTTTTTCCGGAACAAAAAGACTTCTTTTTCGGAGAAAAAGCACTTTTTTTCGGGTTTTTAGTTAACAAATTTGACCTTTTTTTATTGTTTTTTACAATGTGTATAATGTATTTTGGGTCATAATCGGGCTTTGACCACCTGCTTTTGATACAAAGGTAAGCATTATTCCTATATTGCCCCCTGTTTTTTTTGAAATGGTGCGATATTTTTATCGATAGTTCTTATATTATCATTACTATTAGACTAATGATGTTGATGGAGCTAAGTTTGAGTTTCATTGTTATAGCTTATTATAAGATTAACTCAGTCCTATAAATAGGATACGGCACTCATGAAGATTAAGACTCCGACTCTGTTTCTTAACTTCTCTTTGTATATTTGCGTGATTGAAATTCGTCTTCATGAAATATCTCATTCTCATATTGGCATTAACAGGAGTTTTGTTACAAAACTTCGGCAAGTTTATTGTCTATACCAATTTTGAGTTGAACAGAAGCTATATTGCTAATAATCTATGCGTGAAGAAGGATGTCAAAAACAATACTTGCAAAGGTAGTTGTCATCTAAAAAAGCAATTTGACAAAACAGAGGAACAGGAACAAAAGCAGTTGCCTCAAAGCCATAAAGTAAATTTAGATTTCTTGTTTTGCCAATATCCGGCAACTTTCAATTGGCATGAAGCTCAATATTTTTTAGGCGATGCCTTCCCTCCCTCAAATACCAATCAACACTATTCCTCTCCTACCCTTGCGGGTGTTTTCCAACCTCCTGAAAACTCCTAATTCAAGAGGCTGTTAAGATTTCATACCCTATTGTTGTGCGCTTTTGTTGCTGCAAACTTTGCCGATTCCGTTGTTTTGAAAAGTGCGCCATTGTTTTTCCCTTTGTCGGGTCTGCATTGTATTGTTCAATATGCCATAGCCGGTAATAAGAAGTATTAATATCCTCTACTTCTTCTCTGATTGATTTTCCAATAACAAATTTACACTTGTAGCTAACTTTAATTAGTTGGTGAGCATACGGTTTACTGTATGTTCACCAACCAATAGAGTACAAAGGCAATTTCAAATACGAGCTTGTCCTGTTCAGGTATTTTTAACAGGGGTGGAACCGAAAAACCTTATGAGTAGGAAAAAATCAAAATCAAAAATCATGAACTTTAAGAATAAATACTTTACCAATTGGACGCTTTTAACAGCGATTTTCTTTTTCTCAACCGCTTCACTTTTCGCCCATTTCGGGCCTCGTTCGCCATTAGGGGGTGTTGTCAGTTGTGCCATCACCCATAATGGGATAGTATATCTTGGAACAACAGAAGGCGGTGTTTTTGAATCGACCAATGCGCAAATTACCACTTGGAGAGCGCGTCCGGTGGGTTTGCTTACGGGTAAAATTTCCGCGTTGACCCACAGTGGCAGCTACTTGTTTGCAGGAACTGTTGATGGCGGGGTTTATATATTTGATGGTTTTGTCGGAAACGACAGATATTGGAACAAAGTCAATAACGGACTGACAAACTTGCAAATTAAATCTCTTGTGGCTGTGGACAGTATTACCATTTTAGCCGGAACCGATGGAGGAGGTTTGTTTAAAACAACCAATAAAGGTGCTTCGTGGACTGCTGTTAACGATGCTTTGATAAGCGGTTCTGTGGTTACGGGAATGATAAAAGCAGGTAGCAGGATTATTTTGACCACCCTTACGGGAGGTGTTTTTGCATCGGACAATGACGGCAATAGTTGGACTGATTTTAATGATGCGAACACGTTGAATATTACCGGAACGGTTGCTCTCTCATACAATGAAACGACAGATGAGTTGCTTGTTCTGAATAATGACGGATTGTTTATCTCAGCAACAGCAACATCTGCAACAAACCCGGTTTATTCGTCTGCCCAAACCAATTTACCTGCCGGTACTGAAATCCGTGCGATGTCAAACAATGGCACGGATTGGTATTTAGCTACCGATTTAGGAGTATATACTTCGGCATCTTCTGCTATCAACTGGAGTGATATAAACACAGGGTTTTCATCAACGGATGCAACAGCTATTGTGGCTTTACCGGCAACAATCGTAGCCGCTATTTACAAAGAAGGAATTTATAAAACCGAATCCACCTCCATCAATTGGGCACTTACGAATTTGGGCTTCAACAATCCGGTAACACACACGATGGTTGCTTTGGGAGATACCATTGTTGTTGCCGTAACCGAAAATGGCGTTTATGTCAGCACTGCTATAGGAACAGCCCCATCTTATGTTCAGTCCAATACCGGATTGACGGATAGCACGAATGTTAACGATGTCATTTTTGCAGAGAACATTTTACTGGCAGCAACAGCCAATGGCGGCGTGTTTTTAAGTTCCAACTTAGGGGCAACATGGGTTGCAATCAATATGGGATTGTCCAATCTCAACATCGCGAAGTTGTTTTATGCCAATGGTAAATTATACGCTCTTTCCGCATCCGGGAACTTATATGCTTCCGACCTAAACGTAAATAATTGGACGGCGTTGCAAAACGGGCTTCCGGGTGGCGCAATGCCCACCTCTATGGCGTTTCAAGGAAACAACATCATTTTGGGAACGCTTGGCAACGGTGTGTATATTAAAGACCATTCCGGTACAACATGGTCTCCGTTCAATACCGGTTTAACTAACCTAAACGTAACGTCTGTTACGGCTTCTGCCGGTAAGTTTTATGCAGGCACCGATGGTGATGGCGTTTTTGTTTCTGATGTAAATACGGCAAATTGGTCGGCAACGGCTCAAACTACCATCCCTCACACCACCCTCATGGGTTTGGACGGCAGTAAAATTCAGGCAATGGAAAGCTATGCAGGTTATGTGTATGCCGGCTATAAAGGTGGATTACTTACCACCTCAGACGAAGGTGCAACATGGGTTGAAGCAGGCAACCAGTTCAACTTGCCCAGCTTTACTAATGTGAATAAGATTAGTTTCGTATCAACCCGTGTGTTTGTTACAACTGATAACAACGGGCCGTACGCCAACTCATTGAGCGAACTGGAAACCTTACCAAATGCTTTGGTTTTGAGCGATTATGTTTTCAATGTACCCGAAGATGCAAACACTAATTTCGTTTCTGTTACAAGTAATGTTCCTTGGACGGTTTCAAGCGATCAACCTTGGTTGACTGCGAATGTAGCATCGGGCATCAGAAACGAAAACTTCGGTATCGAAGCTGCTGAAAACACAGGTTTACCAAGAACAGGGGTCATTACCTTATCCTCCGATTCGCTATCGCAAGTGGTAACTATCACCGTAAATCAGGATGGAGCAACCGGAATAACCGAAAACACCAAATTAAGTGCGCAAGTGAAGGTGCTCCCCAATCCGAACAACGGAAGTTTTACGTTGGATTTTTCAACAATGAATGCTGTTGTTAATCGCGTATCCGTCTTTGATGTTAACGGAAGACTGTTATCGCAATCGGAAGTATTTTCGCCTTCATTGATGTTGCCGTTTACCGTTCAATTTCCTTCTGGCAATTATTTCATTAGATTGGATACGGATAAAGGATCGGCATTTCAAAAGTTGATTGTTTACTAATGTTTTTCTAATCAAACCCTCTTTCCGGAGTTGTGTTCTGCAAGAACCGGAAAGAGGGTTTACTAAATTTTCCGAATATGGTGAATAAAATAATCTTGTCCATAGCGTTAATTGCGTTTATGTTGATCATCATTTCCGGTGTGAATGATATTCAGTCCAATGGTGCTCCGATAGCCAGCACCAATGCACCAAACGAGTTGACCTGCAACAGAAGCCCTTGTCATACCGGAAGTACTTTAAACTCCGGAAGTGGAATACTTTCAATGAACATTGACGGGCCAACGGGTCAATACATTCCCGGAATGACCTATAATTTTACGGTAGTGATGGAACAGTCAGGTATCGAAAGGTTTGGATTTCAAACACTAGCGTTGTTTGATAACGATTCTACCAATGCCGGAACGTTTACCATTATGGATGATGCACGGACAAAAGTGATTTCCGGCATTAATCAATACGAAGGGAGGAAGTATCTGACCTATAAATATCCGGGTACTACTCCGATTTCTGAGGGTATCGGTCAATGGAGTTTCAAATGGACTGCCCCTGCCAATAATTCGGGAGTTGTTACTTTCTATACCGCAGCAGCAGCAGCAAATAATGACGGAACCGATGAGGGCGACCTGATTTATACCGCAAAACTTGCTTTACAACCATCGGGAACTTCAATTCAAACAGATAAGGATGCGCACGAAATAGCTTTCACTCATGTTTTCCCCAATCCGTTGGAAAATGATCTCCATATTTTTTATGATGTGCGAAAACAAGGAAGTACTTCGATTTACCTGACCGATATGATTTCGCGAAAATCCGATTTGTTGCTGCTTCGGGACGATGAACCCGGTAATCATCCATTTGATATAGACCTGCAACAAAAGTTTGTTCCGGGATTGTATTTTCTCACTATCACCAATGGCACATCAACAGATGTCCGCAAGTTGGTTATTCGTTAATAAACCTCAAAATGAAAAAGAAACATTTCGCCATAACAGTGTTTTTCCTGTCATTATTTTTTTTGTCATTAAGCCATACCTACCATGTAGGACACGGAACAAGTGCAATGCGCAAAAGCACAGGCCCGCCTGCATGTCATGCCGGAGAGCCACCCAATAACATTACCTGCCGAACGTCAGGATGCCATTCGAGTTTTCCACTCAATTCCGGCACAGCATTGTTAAACCTCGACCTTGGTGATGCCGAAAGTAGTTACACGCCGGGAGAAGATTATATCATTAGTGTTTCGCTGTTCAAGCCAGGTTTGATGCGGGGAGGCTTTCAGCTTGTTGCACTTCAGGATAACAATGATACTATTAGCCCGGGAGTTTTTACCCTAACCGATAGTTTCAGAACTCAACGAATTGATAAAGAAAACCCTCATGCACATCCCAATTGCTCCATTAACAGCAAAGTATGGATTGAACACACGGAAAACGGTATTGACGATGTATTTGCCGACAGCATCACTTGGCAATTTGACTGGCAAGCCCCTGAAATTGATGTAGGAAGTATAACTTTTTATCTCGCTTCGGTTGAGGCTGATGTGGACCTCGATGCAACAGGCGATTACGTTTACGCTAAAACAAAAACGGTTTCGTCAACCACTACAAGTCTGAACGAAGCGGTGAAAGAAAATAACGTTTTCGTTTATCCTAATCCGGCATCTGACTTTTTAAATATAGCATTTCCGGAAACAGCCCTTGCAAACAAAAATAATTCAGTCGCTATTTCTGACCTTTCCGGTAAAGTATTGTTCAAATCAGTACTGACAAATTCCATTTCCATTCAAGAGTTATTGAGTGGAAATTATATCGTCATTGTAGAAATAAATGGAAGAAGTGAATCCTTTCCATTCATAAAAATATAATGCCGTTTCAATATGAAAATTTGAAGGTGGTATATACTGAAAACTACGGAAAACTTTGAGAACTGAAACAAAAGTAATAATTTGGTGGT
>CALCIK010000123.1 GCA_937907475.1 uncultured Bacteroidota bacterium
ATTTTCCGGTTGAGGACGGGGATTTTCCGGTTGAGGACGGGGATTTTCCGGTTAAGGACGGGGATTTTTCGGTTGAGGACGGGGATTTTTCGGTTGGGGACGGGGATTTTCCGGTTGAGGACGGGGATTTTCCGGTTGAGGGCGGGAATTTTCCACTATTGGTATTATATATTGCTTTATGTCTGATGATTATTAGGCAAATAAAAAAGCGACATAACTTTAAGTCATGTCGCTTTTTAGAATTAAAC
This sequence comes from uncultured Bacteroidota bacterium, assembly GCA_937907475.1. Classification (GTDB taxonomy): domain Bacteria; phylum Bacteroidota; class Bacteroidia; order Chitinophagales; family UBA2359; genus UBA2359. The sequence continues at coordinate 249 of CALCIK010000123.1, forward strand.
AGCTTTCTAAAATTAACTGGCAGGTCCAAAAAACTGTTTTAACTCATCATTTTTCACAGACCACGCGCCACCGCCGGGGGCATTACTTTTATACTGTGTATAATCGTAGTCGGTTAATGCGGCTTTGTAATTATCGCTATCGTGGCGGATTTTTGCATCAAACAACATTTTACGAAGGCTATCCAATTGCAAAATCAATGATTCTAAGATGCGTCTGTCATTGTAATCTTTGTCAAATTCTACCCAATCTACATCGGAGGATTGGAGTTCGGGGTTATTGACATGGTAATCATATACCTTGTTTGCAAATAACTTGTTTTGTTCGTTAATACTCCCATAGCGTTGACGTTCTTCGGGGGTTAAGTTTTGCGTAAAGCTAATAACGATAGGTTCCATAATATCTATCGCGTCGTTCAAGGCAATTCTTTGTGCTTCTGTGATGTGAATGTTACTTAAGTCTTCTAAAGGCATAGCTCTAATGATTTAAATAGTTAAAGAAACAAAAGATGAGGGTAGGTTAACGGAATGTTATATCATCGGCGTAAAGATAAAAAAACCTTTTTCAAATTTGCAACAGTTAGGGCAACTTTTTTTTTCGAGCTTTTTTTGAAAAGAAGACTTTTGGGCTGAGTTGCTTCACTTTACCTATCATCACTTATTCACTGGAGTTGGAGTAGATGACAGATGTGTTGAAACAGGTTTCATACCTACGGTATTGAGTTTAATCACCATTCACAACTCATAACTTATACCACTATAAAACGGTGAACTGTATGACCAAAAAGCCCTTGCCCGAAATGGTGAGGGCTTTTTTTGGGTTTACTCTCGCCGGAAATGTTTTGAATATGTGGGGGATTCAGAAAAAATATCATAGATGGGTTGTTTGTTTGATTTGGAATGGGTACATTTGCAGGGGTAGATAGTTAAGCATAGTTGTATCTGATAAAGTTGTAAATTCTCCCGACTTACCTTTTTAATGGAAATATGCTGGATAATTTGAAATAAGAAGATATTTAGCTAATGGCAAGTTTATATGACCGCACTTTCTAACTTGGATAAGACTATATCAAAGAGAAAATTCTCATTATTTTACACGAACAATAAAGTAATTCCTCTTAAAAAATCGAAATAACGGCAAAATACATTATTTATGGCAAATTGTATCCTTTGTGCAACGGAGTTAAAATTTATGAACACACCTGTATTTGGTTCAGGAAAACTGAATGATGGTAATGCAGTTTGTTCAAATTGTTTTAGAAAAATAAACAATGTAAATCCTAGTGTTGCATTTAAGCTAAAAAATCATTCATTTAATGACATCACTATTATGCTGAATGATAACGATAAGTTAGCAGAAAATGAGAAGGAAAATTCAAGACTTGATGAAATTAAGAAACAAATTCAAGAGTTAAAATTAAGCAATGCTTCGTCCTTTCTTGGCAGAAAAGAAATAAATGAATTGCCTAAAATATTAGCACCGACAGAAATTATTGATAATGTAGTTCAAGGGGCATATAATGGAGGGTTGGGTATTTTGGTTTCAACAAATAGAAGACTACTTTTTATAGACAAAGGATTGCTTTATGGATTAAAAGTTGAAGATTTTCCATTAGATAAAATATCTTCAATACAATATGAAACTGGTCTAATTTTTGGAGATATTAAAATCTACACAACTGGCAATATCGCTAAAATCGAAAAAATCGAAAAATCATCAGCAAGAAGCTTTTCGGAATTTATTAGAAATAAACTTTCTCAGCCAATTGAACCAACAATAACAACTGTTTTTTCTGAACCTAACGTTTTAGATCAGCTTGAAAAGTTGGCTAAATTTAAAGAAAATGGAATATTATCTGAAGATGAGTTTAATGAACAAAAGAGAAAACTTCTTGAGAAACTATGAAAGGCGACATGAAATGTTTTTTTTGATTTCACAAATTTGAACCTGTTCGCTTAAACACACAAAAGTGCCTGACTATAATTTTTTAAATCTATCACCACCTGAATTTGAAGACCTGTCAAAAGACCTTCTTCAAAAACACCTAAAGCTAACACTTGAGTCCTTTACAAGTGGTAGAGATAAAGGAATTGATTTGCGGTACGCTGGGAAAGGGAAAAGCGATTTGATTGTTCAATGTAAAAGGTATGGTGAATACAATTCTTTGCTGACTAATTTGAAAAAAGAAATTTCTAAAGTTCATTCACTAAAGCCTAAACGCTACATTTTGACAACATCGGTTGGATTAACTCCAAACCAAAAAGATGAAATTTCGAAACTGTTCAACCCTTATTTGCTGTCCACTGTAGATATTTATGGAAGGCAAGACTTGAACAATTTGCTTGGGCTATTTTTAGAAATAGAAAAGCAACATTTCAAACTTTGGTTATCAAGCACAAATATTTTAGAAAAAATTTTGCATAGCAGAATTTTAAATCAATCAAATTTTGAAGAACAAAAGATAAAAGAAACAATAAAAGTTTATGTAGAAAATGAAAGTTATTTTCAAGCATTGAAAATTCTGAAAGAGAAAAAGTATGTTATCATTTCGGGAATCCCAGGCATTGGAAAGACAACGCTAGCAAGAATTTTGGTTTATCAGTTCTTGGCAAGTGGTTTTGAAGAATTTGTATTTCTATCCGATTCAATTAAAGAGGCATACGACACATTTAAAGGTGGTGTAAAACAGATTTTCTTTTTTGATGATTTTCTTGGACGAAATTTTTTAGAAAGAAAACTTTCTAACAATGAAGAGCAGAGAATTGTAAAATTCATAGAGAAGGTTGGTGAATCAAAAGACAAATTAATCATCCTAACGACAAGAGAATATATTTTAACGCAAGCAAAACAACGATATGACATTTTTGATAACCCCTCCTTGGAATTTGCAAAATGTGTGATAGACCTTTCTCAATACACAAAAATTGTTAGAGCGAAAATCCTTTACAATCATTTGTTTTTTTCAGACATTACAGAGAAATACATTGTCAATATTCTTGAAAAGGAAAATTATAAGAAGATAATTCAGCATAGAAATTACAATCCTAGAATTATTGAAACAATTACTAATCATGACATTTGGAAGGATATTAAACCAGAAGGATTTTCAGATAGAATTTTAGAGTTCTTAGATTACCCAGAAAGCATTTGGAAGCATGTTTATGAAAACCAAATTTCGAGATTCTCCCAATGTGTTTTAGCTAACTTAATGTCAGCAGGAACGCCTATCCTTTTAGACGACTTACGAACTCTAATTCAAAATTTTGCTAAAACAAATACAACAAAATATAGTATTGCATATAGTGAGTTGGAATTCAAAAAATCAATCCATGAATTGGAAAACACATTCATTATTACGAGAAAGGACCAAATCAACCAAATTGCTGTTGATTATCAAAACCCATCCGTCCAAGATTTTCTTGTAAACTATTTTCAAGAACTACCCGATTTCATAAGCGATATTATTCAGTCAGCAATTTATTTTAATCAACTATTTAGTGTATTTGCTATTGAAGACAACTATTTAATTAATGCTAAATTAGTGAAATGGACAAACAAGATTATTTTAAAAGGGGAACTTAAAAAACTTCTTATAAACAAGTTACTAACTGATTATGACTTTTTAAATTCTTCTACTTTGCATTCTGTTTACAACATCACAACAGTATCAACAACTCAATGGAGGCGACAAAATTCGTCAGATTATTTCAAGTTAAATGAAATTATAAAAGAGTTTCAATTATATGAATACCCGAAAATTAGATCTTTTGTTTCAAAAATATTTAGAAGGGTAGTTATACCTTATGACTTAGACAGCAATGATTTTATTGACTATATATACTTATTGCGAGAGTTTAAGAACGATTACACTTTTGATAAATCAGAATTAATAAGCAAATATTTTAACTGCATTAGTTTTTTACAACAGACTATGGACTTTGAACTTTTAGGAGAAGAGTATCCTGACGAGTTTCAAGACTTTATTGAAAACTCAGACAAGTTCAAGGATAGAGTAAGCGATTTAATGTATGAAGAAGCTGAAAATGCTGAGTATGATTATCTTCAAAGTGCGCTTGAGGACATTGAATCTGTAAGTAATAGGTTTGGAATTGATTGTGATGATGCAAGAGGCATTATTGAGGTAAAGATTAAAATGAAAAAGGAGGAGGAGGAAGCGAGGCAAGATTATGATTGGGACGATGATTTTGAAGGAGAAAGACCAACAACCAAAGCTATTGACGAAAACGAAAAAATCAAAAATATTTTTGACAGTTTGCGCGATAAATGAAATAAGTATCCTTAAACACTCCCATGAGTAGTCCCTAACTGCACATTTGCATTATATAGAGTTTCATACTCCACAGACAGTTTTGTGGTAGCCGAAAGTTTGGTTCTCCGCATCAACATTTGTGCAGAAAACCCCAACCATCGCAAAACCGTTACACCTAATCCCAATAAACAATAACCTAAATATTTCAAAATGAAACCTTGTCCAAAATGTAATTCGCCTTATTGCTACGCTTTGGGAAACGAATTGTACGCCTGTCCCGAATGTGGACATGAATGGATTCCGACTGAAGAAGTGGAAGAAGAGAAATCAAAAATTGTTGACTCCAACGGAAATGAGCTTAATAACGGAGACACAGTAATCGTCATTAAAAATCTACCCATAAAAGGCTCGCCTAAACCTATTAAAGCAGGCACAAAAGTTAAGAATATTCGTCTAAACTATGATAGTGACCATAATATTGATTGTAAAATTGATGAATTTGGTTCAATGGCTTTAAAATCAGAATTCGTTCGTAAGGCTTAATTTTTAGCAACCATGATAAATGTGGCTTTTCATTATTAAACGTTACCGACACCTTTACCTTATATAGATAGCATCAGGTGTCGGTAACGTAACAAACTCTTAACTCATAATTCATTACCCCAAACAACCTTCCAACTGATTAACTGTTTATTGTTGCATACCACTAAGTAAGTAATGAAAACCCTTCTACGCTATCGCCTTTTTACTGCCCTATTGCTTTTTTTCTTTTTGTTAAATGCCCTTCCTGCCCTTGCCCAGCAAAAATTTACCCTCAGCGGATATGTTCGAGATGCCGGAAACGGCGAAACCTTGCTTGGCGCATCGGTTTATCTGCCCAATAACAAAAGTATCGGCACATCTACCAATTTATATGGCTTCTACTCTATCACCATGCCCACGGGCACCTATACGGTAGAAGTTTCTTTTTTGGGTTACAACACCCAACAAGCCACGGTTACCCTAACTCAAAACCAAACCCTGAACATAGATTTGTTGGAAAGCGGGGTGATTTTTGAAGATGCCGTGGTGATAACCTCTACTCGTCAAGACCAGAACGTAAAAGATACCGATATGGGGCGCATGGATTTGTCCATCGAAACCATCAAATCGCTGCCGGCATTGGGTGGTGAAGTGGACGTGATACGCGCCATACAGTTGATGCCCGGGGTAAAAGGTTCGGGCGATGTGAGTTCGGGGTTATATGTTCGAGGCGGCGGTCCCGACCAAAACCTTGTGTTGCTCGATGAGGCAGTGGTTTACAATATCGGACACCTCTTTGGGTTCTTTTCGGTGTTCAATTCCGATGCCATCAAAAACAATACACTTTACAAAGGCAGTATGCCCGCAGAATATGGCGGTCGCCTGTCGTCTGTGTTGGACGTTACCATGAAAGACGGGAACAACAAAACATTCGGCGTGGCAGGCGGTATCGGAAATATTGCCTCCCGCCTTACTATCGAAGGCCCCATACAAAAAGATAAAAGTTCGTTTTTGGTTTCGGGCAGGCGTACCTATGCCGATGTATTAGCCCGTCCATTTCTAAAGGGAACGGATTTTGAGGGCAATGGCTACTATTTTTACGACCTCAACCTGAAAGCCAACTACCGGTTTTCAGATAAAGACCGCGTGTTTTTGAGCGGATATTTTGGGCGGGATGTGTTTAATTTTAAAAGCACCGATGGCTTCAATCTCAATATGCCTTGGGGAAACTCAACGGCAACTTTGCGATGGAATCACTTGTTCAGCAGTAAGTTGTTTATGAATGCAACTGCTGTTTACAATTCTTACTATTTCGGAGCAAACTCATCGTTCGATAATTTCAGTTCCAAGTTCTATTCGGGGGTTCGCGATTGGAACGGTAAGTTGGATTTTGATTATTTCCCATCGTCTAAACACGAGATAAAATTTGGTGCCAATTATACTTACCACACTTTTACACCCTATACTATAGAGGCAGTTGTTGGCGATACCAAAATCAACACAGACGAGCAAAACAAACAAAACGCCCATGAAATGGCCGTTTATGTGCGCGATGAAATAGAAGTAACCGAAAAATTAAGTGTTAACATCGGGCTTCGGGCATCGGCGTTTCAACAGGTTGGCCCTTACAAAACAGCGGTGGTCAATGACGAAGGAATACCCATCGACTCAATTTCTTACGGGCAAGGTGAACCCATCGCTACTTACGGCGGCATCGAACCCCGTATGAATATTCGCTACTCCCTTACCAATACAAGCTCGTTAAAAGCAGGTGTAACGGTTGCCAATCAATACATCCATTTGGTATCCAATTCTACCGCCTTATTGCCCACCGATTTATGGGTTCCAAGTACAAAAGTGGTGAAGCCCCAAAGAGGCGTTCAATACTCTATTGGATATTTCCAAAACTTTGCCGACAATATGTATGAGGTATCGGTCGAAACGTATTTCAAGACCCTCAACAATCAGATAGAGTTCTCCGAAAACTATGTACCCGAATTGAATGCGCTCATCGAAAACAGTTTTGTGTTTGGTAAAGGCCGCGCTTATGGGTTAGAACTTTTCGCACAAAAGCAAAAAGGTAAACTCACCGGTTGGGTAGGTTATACCCTAAGCCGAACAGAGCGCACCTTTCCCGATATCAGTAATGGTAAAACCTTCCCCGCTCGCTACGACCGAACTCACGACCTTTCAGTAGTAGCCATTTACGACATTTCAGAGCGTTGGAATCTCGGTGCCACGTTTGTTTACAACACAGGACAAGCTATCACCCTCCCCAACAGTTTCTACATGATTGAAAACTGGATTTACACAGAGTTTGACATGCCCCGAAATTCGTACCGGTTAAAACCCTATCACCGTCTCGACCTGTCGGCCACCTACCGCCTCAACAAAAACCCAAAAGCCAAATTCAAATCAGACCTCAACATCTCAATATATAATGTATATAGCCGTTTCAACCCTTTCTTCCTCTACGCCATTCCCGAAACAAGCCAAGGCACAGCAGGCACAAACGGCTCAATTGATATAAAACTAAAGCAAGTGTCGCTCTTTCCAATTATCCCTTCGGTGACTTGGAATTTTAAATTTTAAAAGACGTAAGACAAAAGACATAAGACGAAAGACCGTAGATAAAAGACGAAGGACAAAGATTGAAGAAAGAAGACAAATATCCCGTAGGGATAATCCCGGCGTACGCCGGGATCGGTAACAAAAACAAAATACGAACAACAGAATCCCGTAGGGATTCAACAAAAACAAAACAGTCGAAACGCAGGTACATAATAGACATTAAGGACTACGGATTAAGTCTTGCGTCTTTCGTCTTATGTCTTAAGTCTTAAAATAACTCATAACTAATAACTCATAACCCTCCATGAACAAAGCAAAAAAAATAATAGCCCTCATCATCACCGCCTTTATCCTGACCAATTGTGAGAAAGAGGTGGAATTAGACCTTCCCGATCCGGTATCGAAAATTGTTGTTGAAGGAAGCATCGAAACAGGTGGAGCGCCAATTGTTACCATCAATCAAAACTTCCCGTATTTTGGAACCATCAGCGCAACCGATATAGCTAATAACTATGTGCGAGGCGCAACGGTAACGGTATCTGACGGAACAACCGAAGTGCAGTTGGACGAAATCTGTTGGTCAACATTGACCGACGAACAAAAAGAACTGATTGCCCAAGTGGCAGGCAGCGCATTGCCCGACAGCATTCCTGCCGGTTTCGACTTTTGTGTCTATACATTCTTTTCCTTCAACCCTCCTATAGTTGGTGAAAACGGTAAAACCTATACGCTACACATTTCCACCGCCGATGGCAAACAACTTCATGCCACCACAACCATTCCAATGCCTGTTCCATTAGATTCTATTTGGACAGAACAAAGCCTCGACCCCGATAAGGCAAATTATTACCGCGTTTTTGCCCGTTTACAAGAGCCCGATACTTTGGGTAATTACTACCGATACTACACTCAAATACAAAACGAACCCATGTATCCCGGTTTCCGGTCAGTGTATGACGATATGTTGATAAATGGCAAAAACATATTTTTCCCTTTAGACAAAGGTATTTTTAAAGGAGCGGAAATAGATTTTCAAACCTACGGATACTTTTTAAAGAATGATACCGTAACGGTAAAATGGGTTACCATAGATTTTGATACCTATAACTTTTGGCGTTCTTTAGAGAATAGCACCAATTCCAGCAGCCCCTTGGGCGGTTCATCACAGGTCAACCACAACATCGAAGGCGGCATTGGTATTTGGGGCGGTTACTGTATTAGCACACTTGAAACCATCGTGATAGAATGAAAACTTGGTTCTTCTTGCTAGTCTGTTGTTTGTTCCAAGCAAATATGTTTGGACAAAACGCCATTGAGGAATTACAAAACGCGCGTAGTGAAGCCAACTATCATATCAAAGCATTAAAAGAGAGTGCTTTATTAGTTAGGCTAAAAACCCGCGACAGGTCTATCGAAGCCTATCGAGCAGCCGGTGCCATCGAATTGGCCAAAAGAATAGAGCAAGAGCAGTTTGCTGAAAACCAAAGGACGATGGTGCTTTTTAAGGAGTTATTTAATTTTTGTCCGGTTTACTTCTTTTATGCCAACCAAACCAAACAAGTATTGGCAGGTAATATTACGGGCAATTTATTGAACGATGCGTTGCAACCCGACACCAGCATACACTTATTTACCGATAATTTTTATATCGCCGAGATAGATGCCTTGTTCGAAACCCTGCCGGACGAAGATGAAGAATTCACGGATGATGTGCAGAAAGCAGGAAAAAATGTTTCCACCAACGGAAAACACGCCGATACGACTTTGCAAAATGTCATTGTGATAAAAGACCGGAATTTAGTTCAACTCAAACGCCCGTTTCCTTTTTACGTCCGTGCTTCGTTTGACCGTTTCCTTCCTTCCAAAGTAGAAAAGTTTAACAATAAACTGCAACGTTTCTATGAAGGGGCGGGTCAATAGGTGGGTAAGTCTTTGATTGTATATCCTTTATTGACTAAGGCAGGATTTGCACCTTTCCACCTGTCAACCAATTGATAATCAGGCTTTTGTTTTCGGTGAGCTTACCAATATCGTAAAAATTAGAATACTCAAACGAGCGAGCACCTTTCATCGAAATTCTAGAAACTGTACCGGGCGGTAGTGGTGAGGCATGGATAAGGTGCATTTCTTTCCCATCGTAATAAAGAAAACCTACGTGGTAGCTAAATCCTATAAAATATAATCCGGTACCTTTTTGTAGCAATAATGTTTCCACTTCATCGGGAGCACTGCAATGTGTAACTAATTCGGGAGTACTGAGGGTTTTGACGATATTTAGCGCACTTTGCTGTGCCAATTTAACACGGTCAATATTCAAACCGGCTTCGGTCAGCATTGTTACCACAAAATAGCTGCACGCAATGCGGCCATTACCGGGACTGGACGACATGCCCTCTTTGTCAAAGCCCGTTCCATACCAATAGTAAACAATATCGTTTGCAATCACCTCTTCCAAGTAACGACCTGCCAATAACAACACATCGTTGGCTTCTTCTTCAGTTTTGGCTTTCTTATACTGTTTTGCAAACTCCTTTCGCTGCTTTTGAACATCCGACAAGGTGAGTTGGTAGGCTTCCGACATGGTAATCGGTCTGCTTTCAATCAAAATACGTTCGGGCGATGGGGTTCTTTGAGGGTTGGGGGTTTCGATGATATGAGTAGAATCAACTGTATCAAAACTCGCGGAAGAGTTGGTTTGGACAGGGTTTGTTTCAACCTGCTTTGTTGAAACAACAGAACTCGTCTTGTCGGTTTTGTCGGGAAGAGGCGGAGCAAATGGCGGGATTTTTACCGGTGCATTTTCCGAAGATTGTTGTTGAACCTGAATGGGAGCAACTTCTATGGGTTGAACAACTTTAATCAACACCGTACCGCCGGGGGGGAGGTTGTCATCGGGTAAGTCGGTGCGTAAACCGATTACACGCCGCTCGTCTATAACTTCGATCAGAAACTCATTATCGTCATCATCTTCCTTAGAAATGCCTGCAATTTCTTTAGGCTCTGATATATTATTGGGCATTACCTCCGCCTTTTCAGCGGGGGTAATAGATTTCGGTTCAGGTGTTTTTTCTACGACAGGTTCAGTTTTGGGTGGGATGGGTTCAGTGGTAATCGCTTTTGAGCTTGTATTTTCAGTTGTTTCTTTTGCCTCTATTTTGGAAATCGTTTGCTTAGGTTGTTCTACGACAGGCGTAGGAATAACCAATTCCGGTTTAGAAGTTTCTGCCGGTTCCGGTTCTGTTTTCGATTGAGGTGTTGTTGCTTTTTTGGGCTGTGGGTTCTTCTTGTTCGTTTTTTCCTTCGATGCTTTTTGCGAACTTGGTTTCAAAACAGGTAAGTCAAATGTGGGTTCTGTTTCAGTGGGGAGTGTTGCGGTGAGGTTGTTTTGGGGTAATTCTTGCTCTTGCGTTTGCCGGACAGGTAATGGTTGTTCCGCAATTTGTGCAACCGGAACTATTGGAGAGGGGTCTTCCTTTTCGGGACTTACTACTGCTAGCTTGTCATCAACTTTGGAAGACGAATCTGTTTTTGGTGATTTTTCTGATTTCACCTCTTTTTTAACAGGATTAGCACTCGCGGTAATTGGCACTTCTTTGGCTTTAGCTTCCGGCTTTTTCGATTCCTGAACTTTTGCAACAGTTGTAGTGGTGGCAGTTTTTGAATTGGCGACAGACTTTGGTGATAACCAAATCGTATCCGAAGGCAGCGCAACGTAATCGGTTACGGTAATCCTTTTAGTTAGCCATTGACCATTCACAATGACGGGACGGCTTATTGTGTCGGTTATCTTGTAAGTTTTACTGACTAGCAGCATCTCGCTGTTCAGTTGTATCGTATCTCTAAGCAGCAATGTATCACCCGTCAACTGTGAATATACCATTGCATTAGCCACATTACCGACACTATCTGTCGGGTTTTGTATCCAAATAGCAGCAAACAATGGGAAAAAAAGGAGTGCTCGATACATAATTATAGACAGGGAATAAGGGTTAGAGGCAATTTTAAAACATTCAACTCATACCGGCTTACAGTAAACGAAACAAAATGGTCAAAATGTTTACAAATCACTGACAAAAATACAGTTAATTTAATGATTTTGAAATTCTATTTCAACAATGCCTTTATTATGACCAACTAACCGTGTTTTTCGGCTAATATCTTTCAATCCTTTGCGTTTAATGGGCGTGCTTTTCTATTGATGGTGTCGGGACTAAGAAAAAACAATTCCTAATGTCAAAATGTAGTCGTATGTTTGCAGCTATCTTTAGGCGTTTGTCAAGAGTTTTATGTTAACATAGATATCTTGAATGATGCAAGAACAATGCCTATTTTAAATACAAATACAACGAAAACAAAGCGATATGTATCCCACTCTTTCCGATTTAATTTATGGCGTAACCGGTTGGTTTATTCCATTGCCTATACAAACTTACGGTTTTTTTCTGGCGTTGGGTTTTGTAGCCGGAGCCATCATTTTATACAAGGAATTTGATAGAATGGAACGCGCCGGCTTGCTGCTTGGCGTTAAAGAGAAACAGATTATCGGTAAACCCGCCTCAGCTTTTGAGATACTTGGTAATGCCTTCATTGGGTTTATCATAGGGTACAAAGGGGTGGCGATGGTGTTAAATTGGCGCACCTTTACCGACAATCCTCAAGAGTTTATTCTATCGGGCGATGGCAGTTGGATAGGAGCAATCGTATTTGCAGTATTATTTGGCTTTTTACACTATTACGCCAAACAAAAAGAACGGCTGCCCTCACCTCAAGAAATAGAAGTTACCGTTTACCCCCGCGAGCGTGTTGGTGAGTTAATCATGATTGCCGCAATTACCGGTATTTTAGGCTCAAAACTTTTTACATGGTTTGAAGACTGGGATGCTTTTCTTGCCGACCCGGTCGGTGCTTTACTTTCCTTTAGTGGGTTGACTTTTTATGGTGGGTTAATTTGTGCTGCTATTTCACTTATATATTACAGCTATAAAAAGCAAATCCCCATTGCGCGAATTACCGATGCCGCAGCCCCCGCACTCATCATTGGATATGGCATGGGCCGGTTAGGTTGTCATTTCTCCGGCGATGGTGATTGGGGAATTGTCAATACTTTGGCAAAACCGTTTACTTGGCTGCCCGATTGGATGTGGGCATATACTTACCCCAACAACGTGATTAACGAAGGGATTGATATTGTCGGTTGTGTGGGGAAACATTGTAAAGTCCTGCCCGAAGCAGTTTACCCAACCTCTGTCTATGAGTTTATTATGTCGGTTACGATTTTTCTAATCCTCATGGCCTTTCGGAAACGCATCAAAGCCCCTTTTGGACTATTTGCTCTTTACTTGCTGCTCAATGGAATAGAACGGTTTTCGATAGAGTCTATTCGGGTAAACCAACGATACGATGTATTGGGAATGCAATTAAGTCAAGCTCAAATAATTGCAATCGGTTTGGTCGTTTTGGGAATAGGGTTAAGCGTTTTTGCTACTCAATATTATCGAAAGCAGAATTTGACGCAACCCAAACCATAATCAGATTTTCGCCACAACCACTATTCTGCGGAACAAATGCCTATTCCTCTTCATTACTTATGGCGCATAGTTGTAGTAGGCTGCCTTTGTTGCCTCTCCCAAAACATCATTTCAAACGATCAACTTTGGTTTCCAAGGGTTAGGGAAGCAAAAGACAATAAAGATGCCCTTTTGCACAAACTGTTTAATGAGAAAGGTATTTCCTATCCTCCTGCTCAAATGTTCATTCGGATTTTTAAAGCAGAAAAAGTGTTGGAAGTATGGGCAGCCGATGCTCCATCCGACAGATATACCCATATCAAAACCTATCCTATTTGCGCCATGTCGGGCGAACTTGGTCCTAAACGAAAACAAGGGGACGAACAAGTACCGGAAGGTTTTTACAATATCGGTACTCTAAACCCTTCGAGTGCCTACCATCTGTCTATGTTCGTTAACTATCCCAATGCTTCGGACAAGCAATTGAGCCGTCATTCCAGTTTAGGGGGCGATATTTATATTCATGGTGATTGCAAATCAATCGGATGTGTTGCCATTACCAATACGCAAATTGAAGAACTATATTGGCTTGTGGCACAGGTTAAAACAAGGTCAAAGGTGCCGGTTCATATATTCCCGATGCGTTTGTCCGACATGAAATACAATATCCTTTGCCGCCTTTATCGAAATGAACCCGAACTCCTCCGTTTCTGGAGCAATGTAAAAGAGGGGTACGATTATTTCCAGCAAAACCTATCTCCTCCGAAAGTTCAAATTGCGAACGATGGTTTTTACCAATTCAACTAACACTGCCGTTCGGATAATAGCTAATCGCTTTTGTCTGCTCCTCTTTTGCCTATTTTTATGGACAAGCAGTTGTAAGAAGGATAATACCTACCGACCAACCGAAGCCGATAAGGCTGCCGACCGCGAGTTGCAAAAGGAATTATCAGCCATTATACATTGCATTTTAGACATCTGTCAACCAACAGACGAAGAACGTTTGCAAGACTCAGCGACTACATTGCTCGATGCCCTCTTTTGTTCCGACATTACACTCGCTTCAACTGTAGCGACTGATGAAGCACTCGGATCGTGGTTTTACATAGACCTTGCCGAAATAGAAGTATATGAAATCCTAAAAACGGAAATCTTCAAAAATCGCGGAGTGGTAACCGTTCGTCTGAACAACCTTCCCAAATCACACAAAATCACTTTTTCCCGAAATGACAAATATGGGAAATGGAAAATGACCAACATTCAATAGTTCCAGATATTATTCCTTCAAACCTATATTGCCGTTTCATTTATAAGTCATTCTTCCGTTACTAATCCTTCTTTCAGACTGGATGGTTTATATAGGGTTGATTAACATTTTTTTGGATTAAGTAAAGTTAGGTAGTTTTACAACTTTACCATATCTTCGCCAAGACATCTATTCCCTTTGTATTGAAATGCCCGTAATATCCATAAAATGAAGCTACCTCTCAAGCGACTTGCAATTACCTTGATCATTGCAGCTATATCTCTCCCTTTGTCAATGTGGATATTTCTGCCCGATGCTTCTGCATGGGGTTTTTGGGCGCATAAACGCATCAATCGCTTGGCTGTATTTACCTTGCCGCCCGAAATGATAGTGTTTTACAAGGACAATATAGAGTATATCTCTGAACATGCAGTTGATCCCGATAAACGGCGATATGCTACGGTTGACGAAGCCCCACGCCACTTTATTGATATTGATCGTTATGGGGTTTACCCCTTTGAGGAGTTGCCGCGAAGGTGGTTTGATGCCGTAGATAAATTTTCTGAAGACACACTCAAAGCGCATGGGATTGTGCCTTGGCATATAGAACTCATGCTTCAAAGACTTACCAATGCTTTTAAAGATAGAAACACCAACCAAATTTTACGCTATTCGGCAGAGATAGGTCATTATATAGCCGATGGTCATGTTCCATTGCATACAAGCAGTAATTACAACGGTCAAAAAACAAATCAACGCGGGATTCATGGGTTTTGGGAATCTCGTATCCCTGAGTTATTTGGTGAAAATTTTGATTATTGGGTGGGGAAAGCCCGTTATATCAGTAAACCCAATGAATCTATCTGGAAATTTGTTTTAGAAAGTGCAGCAGCAGTCGATTCGGTTTTGATTTTTGAACAAGAACTTACACAGAAGGTCGCTACCGATGAAAAGTATTGCTATGAAACCAGGGCGCAAACCATTCTTCAAACCTATTGTGAAGGGTTTTCTAAACAATACGCTGATATGCTTGATGGGATGATTGAACGGAGAATGAGGGATGCAACGATTAGCATTGGCAGTTTTTGGTACACCGCTTGGGTAAATGCCGGACAACCCGATATGAATACCTTAAAACAACAACCCCTCACAGCAGATGAAGAACAAGAGCTTAAAGAACTCGAACAACAGTTTGAAAAAGGTGAAATCAAAGGTCGAGACCACCCTCATCATCCCCATCCTTAGCGATAGGAATAGTAACGCCTGCACAGGGTTACATGATATTTTGAAGTAGGCTATGGAGAGGTGAAAAACAGCTATGGGCATAGCTATCCAAAAATACCGTCTTCGGCAAACAGTATCGTCAGCAGTGGAGCTATGCTTTCCTCGGTTTGTTCAATAATCACTACCAATTTTTCTTTATCAGTAACGCTGAAAACACCGGGCACATAACGTTGATACATGCGCTCTAACCCATACAGCAATCCATCATTATGGCGGTAATGGAACAGATACTGGCTTTTGCAAAATTGACTGAAGTATAACAAAAACTGCTCGGAATGTTCATCAGTAAATTTGCCCGATATTTGTAAATAATTGCCAATAACCAACTTGTCCGTTTTTTCTAAAGCATCGTAAAAGTTGAAGCAGAGTAGGGGATGTTGTTGGATTAATACCCTGTCTATTATCATTTCCAATAAAACATGCGCTACAAAGTAGATGTATTTGTTGATGCTTTCAAAACCTGCGGCATACAATTTCGTTTTTAATTCCGAATTTTGTTGGTCAAAGAAAGTGGAAGTATGGAAGACCTTATCTGCATGAAAATGTCTGTGAACACCTTGGTTGAGGTGAAGCATTTCATCGGAGGGCTTTGCATCCGTCAGATGTAGCGGGTTCAGACGATATTGTTTTTGGAAGTTTCTCACCAAGTCGGGGAGAACGAGGCCTAATGTGAAATGTGGTCTTGGGTCGGTACGGTCTAAGTAGTAGTGAGCGAGGTAGTTCATTGTTTCGATTTATTGCTTCAGCATCTATGCACATTCATTACTGCCTTATGCTTGGGTAGTAATATTTCTGTTCGCCAAAGGCAAGGCAATCATCGCTAAAAAGCCGCCGAAAATGACCAAGAGCGTTTGCGCTCCCCAAGCTAACCAACTAAAGGCATACGCCAACATATAATCTACGCCATATAATACCAATACACCGGATACGATAATTTGATACGCACCAAGCCCTCCTTGTGTAACAGCGATTCCAAACGAACCCATGACCATGACCGCTAAACCTGTTTGAGGACCTAAATGCTCCATGCCAGGTAATGCAAAGAAGCAAACGTAAATCATGGCAAAATACATGAACCAAATAAATACGCTGTGTGCAATAAGTAAGGGCAGGTTTTTGACATAACGGACAGACATCACTCCTTCGCCGATACCTTGACCGAGTGATTTGATTTTCTGGAACACAACTGTTTGCTTGAATTGCCCGATGAGCAACCATAGCGCACCAACAATAAATGCCAAAAGAATAGAAAGCAGCAAATAAAAAGCCCAACTATGACCAAAGAGTAACCCCGAAAACTTAGCGAGCAAGGGCGTACTTACGTTGTCCTTAAAATATCCGCCTATGATTTTGAACTGTGTAACGACCACAATAAATGTTAAAAGAAACAAGGTGGCGACATCAATGGCTCGCTCGGTAATGACAGTGCCAAATGCTTTTTCGGCGGGAATAGATTCGTAACGGCTGATAATGCCGCATCGGGTAATTTCTCCCATTCTGGGAACGGCAAGATTAGCCAAATAACTTACCCCGATTGCTAATAAAGTATTGATAAAACTCGGTTTTGTTGCAACTACCTCCATCAGCATTTGCCAACGCTTAGCCCTACTGATATGGCTTAATAAAGCAAATGCCAAAGAAACAAAAACCCACAAATAGTTCGCTTCTTTAAGGGAGTCGGTAATTTTAGCTCGTGCATCTGCATCGAAGCCGCTCAATGACCACCAAACCAATAGCAGCCCGATACCGAGAAAAAACAGCGGCTTTAATATGTTAGCTATACGCCGCTTCAAAAGTTGGTTTTTTAATGATTCGGTTTTGGTTGTCAACAAAAACGGTAGCTCCGCCTTTGTAAGTTTTAGCCTCTTCAAAATCCATGAAACCGTAACCGATAATAATAACAATATCCCCCACATGCACCTTTCGGGCTGCCGCACCATTTAAGCAAATCATACCTGAATTGCGCTCGCCTTTAATAATATAGGTTTCAAAACGTTCACCGTTGTTACAATTCACGATTTGTACTCGTTCGTTTTCAATCAAATTGGCAGCTTCTAAAAGAGCTTCGTCAATAGTGATACTTCCGATATAGTTTAAGTCGGCTTGTGTTACTGTTGCACGATGAATTTTAGATTTAAAAACCTGAATTTGCATGAATCTTCTTGTTTGATTTAAAATGTATTGCAATGTATAATTACAAAGACAACAATAAGGCTGTTTAAGTAATGACCGCCCACATAAACAACTGAACTATGGTATTTAGTTCATTTTAGAACTTAATTTGGACGTATTAACCTATACAAACAACAGCACATTATCTATTAACCGCACTGAACCACAAAATACTGCGATACAGACAACAATTTTAGAACTATCGCTCCATTGATGGATTGCCTCCAAAGTGTCAGCATGACAAATTTCCAAATATTCGACAACGCAACCGGGCATTTTTTCTTTCAAGTAACTGAGTGCTTCCTCTTTTAATTGTTCAACTGGTATGTTTTTGGAATGATTGTTTATCAACTCTAATGCTTTGTAAATATGGGCAGCTTGTTTGCGTTCATTTGGCTCAAGTCTTTCATTTCTTGAACTCATGGCCAACCCGTTCCGTTCTCGCATTGTAGGACACATCACTAATTTAACTTTGCTCTTAGTGATTTGTATCATTTTTTCGACAATTTTGAATTGTTGATAGTCCTTTTGCCCCATAAACAGGTAAACCGGATGAACAATATCTAAAAGCCGCTTCACAACTTGAGACATACCCTTAAAATGCCCGGGGCGAAATGCTCCCTCCATTGGCTTATCTAAATATCCAAAGTCATATTCAGGCAGGTCGAGATTGGAGTTGGGGTAAATCTCTTTTTCATCCGGTAAGAAAAGTACGTGGCAACCATTTTTCTCTAAAAGGGCAATATCTGTTTCAATCGTGCGAGGATACTTAATTAAGTCTTCCGGGTTGTTAAATTGGGTGGGGTTGACAAAAATACTGCAAACGGTCAAATGAGTTGCTTTTCTACTTTCCTTTATTAAGGAAATATGCCCTTCGTGCAAAGCTCCCATTGTAGGTACAAATCCTATGACTTTTCCCTCATTTCTTCTTAGAAATAAGAATCGTTGCAGGCTTGTTACAGTTTTGAAAATATACAAAATGTTAAAATTAAGAGGTCAATTAGGTTGGAGAGTTTGATGTTATGACATGCAAAGGTCTGTTTTTTTCGGATTAAACTGCTAATCATTGGCAAATTAGCAGGTTGTTTTTTTGTAAAGCACCAATACTGACCTAATCTATCGGTCAATGAATGGTAATTGATGCCAAATAAATTGATTGATTTGTCTATAAACTGCCGATACTTTTCCATAAAAACGAAAGTAAGTATCGAGCACAAGTAATATGCCAAAAAGCGTTGAACTTTATTGCTCATCAATGAACTGCTGTTGTTCATCAATGAACCGTTATTGCTCATCAATGAACTGTTGTTGCTCATCAATGAACTGTTATTGCTCATCAATGAACCGTTATTGCTCATCAATGAACTGTTGTTGTTCATCAATGAACCGTTGTTGTTCATCAATGAACTGTTGTTGTTCATCAATGAACCGTTGTTACTCATCAATGAACTGTTGTTACTCATCAATGAACTGTTGTTACTCATCAATGAACTGTTGTTACTCATCAATGAACTGTTGTTGCTCATCAATGAACTGTTGTTGCTCATCAATGAATCGTTGTTGCATATCAATGAACCGTTGTTGCTCTCTTTTTATCTATATATCCATTGATTTCCTAAAGAAAGTTGGAAGTGCCGGTGGTTTGTTTCAAAGAAAAGTTGGAAAAATTAACCTCGCTATTAACCCAAGGCCGGGATTTTTTGGAAGGTCAAATTTAATGAAAAACCTACATCTCGGCAAGTAAATTCATCTTGCCACAGAGGTTTTAATAAATGCCATAAATATTGAAAAATCCGGTTCATATATTTAGCTGCAATACAGTATAAGGCTTTCCTTTGAAAACCTAAAAAGTACTTGTAACGCGATAGTCCGGAACTTGGCGAATAATGCCATTTACTGTTTGAAGTAATATTGTTTGCCCAATGTACTATTTTTAGCCGTTTTTATTTATTATCTTTGCACCTTGAAACCAATACTGTAAAGATATAGAGATTATAGTATTGGTAAAAATCACTACTGACTTTTAACTTTTTTTGTAGTTGCGATACTGCAAAACCGAACTAAACTTTTTTTTCAAGTTTTATTAAAGGAATAGAAGTATGACTAACAAAACAAGGGTACTGATGGTAACCCAAGAAATGAATCCTTATCTCATGTTAAGTAGTGTTGGTGAAATTACCCGTCAACTCCCGCAGTATTTGCAAGAAAAGGGAATGGAATTACGGGTGTTAATGCCCCGCTTTGGTGCTATCAACGAAAGAAGACATCGTTTACATGAAGTCGTTCGATTATCCGGTATAAATATCATCATTGAAGAAGACGATTTCCCACTCATCATTAAAGTTGCATCCCTTCCCAATAGTCGCTTACAGGTTTATTTTTTAGATAACGATGATTTTTACAAGCGCAAAAATATTGAGCGCGATGATAACGGTAATTTTTTCCGTGATAACACGGAACGGATGGTGTTTTTCTGCAAAGGAGTATTAGAAACGGTGAAAAAGTTTGGATGGGCACCCGATGTCATACATTGTCATGGTTGGATGACCAGTTTGATGCCGTTGTATGTAAAAAAAGCATACAATAGCGACCCAATTTTCGCCAATTCTTCAGTTGTGTATTCTGTCTATAAAAACTCTTTTGATGAAGGATTAGGCAGCCTTTTTGAGCACAAAGTTCCAACCGGAAACATCTCTTCAGAAGACTTGCTGCCTTACGGCTCGACCAATAATGCCGATTTAACCAAAGGGGCAATCTTTTATTCCGATGCGATCATCAAAGCGGACGAAGATATAAGCGATGACCTTTCTGAACTCATTAGCATTTCCGAAAAACCTGTATTAGAGTATATTAACCCGGAAAATGGTTATTTGAAGCAATACGAAGAGCTATACAAAGAAGTACTTGCCAATAAAGTAGCAAAGTCAGCGTTATAGGGCTGCTTCAAAATTATATGCTTTTTGTGTTAACTTATTTATCATTCATTCCTGACCCATTGGACTTATTGTTTCAAAATAATGCTTATTGGGTATTTATTGCCAGAAAAATTACCTCCAAAACCGACGCATGAAAAATCTGCTTTCAGCAGCCGCTTTGCTGTTATGTTTATTCCTAAATTCCTGTACTAAATCCACCACAATTGGTGATGATTTATTTAATGAAGATGCCTTTCCCGAAAGTGTGGTGATAGATACATTAACTATGGAGGTGAATACCTTTATTGCCGATAGTATTCAAACCGCTCCGCCTGTATCCGGTATCCCTTACCTTTTGGGTGCCATAAATGATGAAGTTACAGGTAAATCCCAAATCGGCATTTTTTCCCAGTTGATCATCCCAACAAACAATATCAATTTAGGCGACTCCCTTCAGTTAGACTCGATAATATTAACTCTTCGATATACTAACAAAAGTATTTATGGCGATGCGGAAGCTCCGGTCAGCCTTTCGGTTTACGAACTCACCGAGTCTATGCAGGCAGGAATTACTTATTACTCGAATAAGCAATTCGCCTATCATCCCATGCCTATTGGTCATTTAAGTAACTACTACTTTTCTCCAACAGATAGCCTGACTATTTTTAGTAAGATATTGAAAGACCAAAACGATGCCGATTCAATAGTTTATGTCAAAACAGAGCCGCACATCAGGATACCTTTAAGTAGAGATTTTGGAAACAGGTTGTTATCACAATCCGGAACCATTAACTTAGCCGATAACAGCAGTTTCCGGCAGTTTTTTAAAGGTATTTATATTGAGCCTTCGTCAAACATGAATTCAGTGGCTTATATAGATATGCTAGGAGCAAGATCAAGACTTACCTTATATTATAAGCAAGGAAACCGCCAAAACCTGACACTTGATTTACCTGTCAGTGCTTTGTCTGCAATAAGTAATTATTTTAAACACAATTATTCAAATTCAGAGGTGCAAGCTGCACTTAGTTTGCCCAAGCCAAACGGTCAACAGGTAGCATATATAGAAGGTGCTGCCGGATTAGGCTTCAGTATCAATTTCCCTCATTTAAACACTTTAAGCAATTATGCTGTAAATAAGGCGGAACTTGAATTTACGGTGCTTCCTAATTCTTTTGAGCGATATGAGTTGCCCGGCACGCTTGCCCTTGTAACTTACGACACCACAACCAATAAAATAACAAGGTCTATTACAACAGCCGTATTAGCCGAAGAAGATGGTGTAAATGGCGAGAAATTGAGTAAATATAAGTTTGTCTTTAGCTTTTATACGCAACAAAAAATTACAGGCGTGGTTCAAAATGCAATTGAGCAAGCCTTAGTCGAACTTCAAAGAAGCAATCCCAATCGCTTAGTCATTGGAGGCCCTGAGCATCCACAATATCCCATGAAGTTCAGTCTAATATGCACACAATTGCAGTAATGACATTCTGAAGGCTTGTCATAATGTTAAAAAAAAGAACACCCCTCATGGATTTCCACGAGGGGTGTTCTTTTGTGTTCAAATTCGAAAGAAACCGTAATGATTAAGCCATATTGTGAAATACTTGCTGAACATCATCATCATCTTCCAACTTTTCAATCAGCTTATTCACCTGCTCTTCTTGCTCTTCGGTTAGGGTTACAGTATTTAGAGGAAATCTTTGTAATTCTGCTTTTACAACCTCAATCCCTTTATCTTCAAGTGCTTTTTGCATGATACCAAAACCCTCATAAGCGGTATAGATGAAAATCTCATCACCATCTTCCTCGACTTCTTCTGCACCAAAGTCTATCAACTCCAATTCTAATTCTTCCGGATTAATAGTGCCTTTATGAATACTAAAGACCCCCTGACGTTCAAACAAAAAATCTAAAGAGCCTGTCTTGCCAAGTGTGCCGTTGTTTTTATTGAAATAAGTGCGCAGGTTTGCAACTGTTCTGGTCGGGTTATCAGTAGCACATTCTACTAAAATTGCAACGGCATGAGGACCATATCCCTCATAGACCACTTCGGCAAAATCTTTTTCTTCTTTATTAGAGGCACGTTTAATGGCATTTTCAACCTTTTCCTTTGGCATGTTTACTGCCTTTGCATTTTGTATAGCCATTCTCAAACGGGGATTAGAAACCGGTTCCGGCCCACCAAGTTTAACCGAAATAGCAATCTCTTTACCTATTCGGGTAAATGCTTTAGATATTTGGCTCCAACGAGCCATTTTTTGAGTTTTCCTTTTTTCAAATGCTCTTCCCATAATGCTACTTAACGCTAATTTGTAAATGTGAATGTAGTATGCTCGATGAAATAATGCCGGTTACTTTTTTTGTAATCGGAAAACAATTGGACAATATTACAAAGACGAACTAATAATTGTTGCGAAATTACGCTATAACGCAGGTTTTTTAAGTTAAGCGCAAATTTACACCATTTGAGTTAAATCTTACAGGCAATTTCTTCGATTTTCAAAAATGAAAGTACTCCTGCTGTATTTTACCTAAATTTGCCTCATATAAAACATCACATAAAGCATCTTTTCAGCCAAGAAAGTGTTTCTAATCAATTTACTATGCCGATAAACAATTGTAACCCAATATGATGAACACTATTTTACGTCTTCAGCTGCCCACTGACCCTCGATGGGTAAACTTAGCCCAAATCAGTATTGAAGATATTTTAACAGACCATGCTTATTGCGAACAAAAAGCGGCCTCCTCTTGTATCTCGCTCATTCAACAGTATCCCGAAAAAAACGAACTTGTTGAACAACTAGCACCCATTGTTACCGAAGAATGGGGACATTTCAGAATGGTACTTGCAGAGTTAAAAAAACGAAATCTTAAACTTGGGCGGCAACGGAAAGATGAATATGTGAATGAGTTGCTCAAGTTTATTCGAAAAGGCGTTAGCAGGGAAGAACAGCTTTTAGACAAATTGTTAATGTGCGGATTGATTGAAGCGCGCAGTTGTGAACGGTTTAAGCTGCTTTCAAAAAATATTGCTGATGAAGAGCTGAAAAAATTTTACTACAAATTAATGATTGCTGAAGCTGCTCACTATACGCTATTTTTAGAACTGTCCCGTATTTATACTTCAAAAGAACGTACCCGTGAGAGATGGTTGGAATGGTTAAATTATGAAGCTGAGGTCATGCAAAACCTGACGCTGCGCGGAGACCGAATGCACTAAACCAATGGTGATAAATACTTAATCTGTCTGAAAGAACAATCAATAATGCCTACTTACGCAAAAGTGATATTACCCTTAGCACTTTCACAGGAATACTCATATGAGGTTCCGGCTTCCTTAATTTCTTTAGTTGAAAGAGGTAAAAGAGTAGAAGTTCAATTTGGACAGAAGCGAGTGTATGCGGGCATCGTCAAAGAAGTCTATACGGGTGAACCTCCTGCTTATTTGGTAAAACCTATTTTAAGCATTCTGGACGAAACCCCTATTGTTACACATCATCAATTGTTATTTTGGAAATGGATAGCAGAATATTATATGTGCTCGGAAGGGGATGTTATGAATGCTGCTTTGCCTGCTGCTTTTAAACTGTCAAGTGAAACTAAAATAGAACTAAATCCATCATTTAGACAAGATTATTCTCTTCTTTCCGATGATGAGTATATGGTTGCCGAAGCTCTTTCGAAGCAGGAAGAAATCACGATGGCAGATGTACAGCATATCCTAAACAGAAAAAATGTATTTCATGTTACTAAATCCCTTATTGAGAAGGGAGTCGTTCTAGTTAAAGAAGAACTGATTGAAAAGTATAAGCCTAAAATCGAAACAATCGTAAGGTTGTCTATTGACTATGAAAACGAGCAATTATTGCAGGACTTATTTGACAAGTTAAGCCGGGCACCCAAACAACTTTCAGTACTGATGGCGTATTTGCAGCTAAAAAATCAAACTAAACAGTTGTTGATACCCACAAAAGACATCCAAAAATTTGCTCAGGTAGAAAGTACTGACATTCAAAACTTAGTCAAGAAGGGGATATTTACCAAAGAAGAGCGGATAACTAGCCGTTTACAAGAGGACAAAAATTTTGTGTTAACAAACGATGAACTTTCAGCACATCAGCAGGAGGCATTAGAAAGTATAAAACATCAATTCGAAACCAAAGGGGTAGTGCTATTGCATGGCGTAACTTCGAGCGGTAAAACCCAGCTATACATCAAATTGATACAGGAAGTTTTGTCAAAAGGCAAACAAGTATTGTACTTGGTTCCTGAAATAGCATTGACAAGTCAAATGGTAAATCGCTTGCGAAATGTATTTGGTAATGATGTTGGTATTTACCATTCGAAATTTAACGATCAAGAACGCATCGAAATATGGCATAAAGTACTTCGTTCAGAATATAAGGTAATACTAGGTGCCCGTTCCGCACTTTTTTTGCCATTTGCATATCTGGGCTTATCAGTCATAGACGAAGAACACGATTCGTCATTTAAACAGTTCGATCCTTCACCGCGCTATCATGCACGCGATTCGGCAATTTACATGACAGCACTTTTTAAAGCTAAAACCATTCTTGGATCGGCTACCCCTTCTTTAGAAAGTTACTATAATGCCGTTAAAACTCAAAAATATGGTTTAGTAACTTTAGACCGCCGGTATGGAAATGTAGAGCCGCCTAAAATTGAAATCGTAAATATGATTGAAGCGGCAAAGAATAATGAAGTTCAAGTTCATTTTAGCAGCCGTCTTATCCGTGAAATTACCGATGCACTTGCTTTGCAAGAGCAGGTTATTTTATTCCAAAATCGAAGAGGTTACGCCCCATATTTATCTTGTGACACTTGCGGATGGATTCCGCAATGTCCTCATTGCGATGTTAGTCTAACGTATCATAAATATACGCATGAGCTTAAGTGTCACTATTGTGGGTACAAAATGAAGGCTGTTTCAAAATGTAAGTTATGCAGCAGTACACATATCACTCAACATGGATTTGGAACTGAGAAAGTTGAGGATGAATTACAGGTGATTTTCCCTAATGTGAAAATCAACCGGCTGGATTGGGAAGTAGCCGGCACCAAAACAGGATTTGAAAAAGTGATTACTGCGTTTGAAAAGAAGCAAACCGATATTTTGGTTGGAACCCAAATGGTTACAAAGGGACTTGATTTTGAAAATGTGAACATTGTTGGCATTCTCAGTGCCGATCAACTTATTAATTATCCCGATTTTAGAGCAGCCGAAAGAGCCTTTCAACTAATGCTACAAGTTAGTGGGCGAGCCGGACGCAGGATTAAACAAGGGTTAGTGATTATCCAAACCAAAAACCCTTACTACCGGATAATTGAATTTGTGATTCAGAATAACTATGTAGGCTTTTTTACCTCTGAATTGTATGAACGCGCTAAATACCGGTTCCCACCTTTCACTCGTCTAATTATGATTACTTTAAAGCACACAAATAGTGAAAAGGTCAACAATGCAGCCTTTGAACTTACAAAAGCTCTAAAATCAAAGATATCCTGCAAATTGCTTGGCCCAAGTGTGCCACCGGTTGCACGCATAAGAAATTACTATTTGAGGCAAATACTCATTAAAATTGAACAGAACACAACCCTCACTTCTACCAAACAACAGATTTTACAAACTATATCCCAGCTAAACTCCGACAGTAATTACAAACAAGTTATCATACAAGTGGACGTTGATCCTTATTGATACTATTCCGGATTGAATGTGCCTCAATATTATTTTTCAATTCTTATGAGTAACAACCTACTAAATATACCCACTTGTATAGTTACTCAACCCTTTGGAAACGGCTTATATTTGTTGTGCCCAAATTACCGTCATTCGTACTGCCGAAACCAAATTCTGTTGTTGGAGGGGTGAAACCAATATTAGGCATCGTTTGAACCATTTCAAAAGTTAACTCTTCCGGTTCAATAACGTCGTTAATTTCAAAAATGCCTGCGAATTTTGCATTAATAGGAGATGTTCTGTCAAGAAAAATAGGGTATATATCGTTACTGCCGTTATCTTTCGCAACACTATAAGAACCGGAAAAAGAAGTAATCAAACCATCTATATTGGTTTGGGTAATAGTAAATGTACTGTCTGTTCTAAAACGCAAAGTCATAAGTGAGATAGAATCTGCCAAAATAGGGGCAATATCAACAGAACCGGCAGTCCAAAATCCGACTACATCTAATTTTGCGTTCGGGGTATTGATAATGTCTTCAGGTTCACAACTCACAAAAAAAGTCAAAAACAGTAAAAGCGTACTGAAGGAAGTTAATCTATTCATTTTGTTTGAAGATTTTAATCTTTTGTTTTCTTTTGAATAATATAACGCAACAAGGTTTAAGCTATTACTCAACAAAAATAATGCCCTTCTGATTTTACCTTTTTTCTTGACCGAAAATAGACGTTTCAATATGATAACTACTGTTTTTTAAGACTTTATACAATAAATTTTATTTGCCTTTAAAAGACATTTTTCTGCTTTCCAAATTTTTCTTTAAAAAAGTTGGTTGATTAGGTTGGAAAGTTGTGGTTATAGTCATACCTTTGCAGCCGCTTTGGAG
>CALCIK010000124.1 GCA_937907475.1 uncultured Bacteroidota bacterium
GGTTCGGATAAATAGCAACGCTTCCGCGACTTCCGCGACAGGGTTCGGATAAATAACAACGCTTCCGTGTCTTCCGCGACAGGGTTCGGAAAAATAGCAACGGATATGGATTTTAACCAATAAGGCTCAAAAAGCCTGAGTTATAGCAGGATTTTGTAATTGGGTCAATGGGAATTGAATGGTATTTGTGGTTTACCTCTGCAAAGGCTGGAAAATTTTTATGCGTAGGCAGACTATACCATTTCAACAGTTTTTCAACAGGAATTTGTCAAGAACCTTTTTTTGTAAAATAGGGTCTTTGTCAATTCGGATTCCGGTTTTTGTGCGATGAATTTAATCCCTGAATGCGGCATCCGATTTTTCAGATATCGGGTGAAAAGCCCTACCTTTGACATCAAATTGTCGAATCTATTCAAATCAAACTCAATTCTCAAGAAGTATGAAACGGATTATTTGCGTCTTACCATTCGTTCTGTTGCTTTTATCCATCGCGCCAAGCAGTTTTGCACAAACCCCACAGGAGTTGGAGGCTATTAAGAACATAAAACCTTGGGAACAAGTATTACAACAGCCCGGTGCCCTCAACGGTCAACTATTTAATCACTCCCGAAAAAATGCCGATGAAATGGGCGTATTGCCTTATGACACCCTTTACGCACCTTTTTACCACGGCGTTGCATCGGGCGACCCATTGCCCGATAGGGTGATTATTTGGACAAGGGTAACTCCGCAAAACGATAACCCAATTGATGTGGAATGGAAAATGGCAACCGATCCTGAATTGACCAATATTATCCAAACGGGAACTTTTACCACCAATGCCGACCGTGATTTTACGGTAAAAATTGACGTTGGCGATTTAAGCCCCGGTAGTACATACTACTACAATTTTTCGGCACTTGGTGTGAACTCTATGACCGGACGAACCCGAACAGTTCCGGTGGGTAATGTTAGTAAATTGCGATTTGCTGTTGCCTCTTGCAGCCACTATCAACAGGGTTATTTCAATGCATATAGTCGAATTGCCGACCGCACTGATTTGGATGCGGTGATACATTTGGGCGACTATATTTACGAATATGGCCCCGGCACCGATTTTGCAGACAGCCTCCGGCAGTATGAACCCGATCACGAAATTTTATCCCTCGAAGATTACAGAACCCGGCACTCACTTTACAAACTCGACCCCGATTTGAGACGTGCGCATCAACAACATCCATTCTTTACCGTATGGGACGACCACGAAGTAGCCAATAACGCTTGGCTTGCCGGTGCAGAAAATCACAACCCCGGAGAAGGCGACTACATGGAACGAAAAACCAATGCTATACAAGCCTATTTTGAATGGATGCCCATACGCGATCCTGAAACCGGTCAATCTCCGAAAGTTTATAGAAGCGTTCGATATGGAGATTTGGCCGATTTAATCATGCTCGATACCCGATTGGAAGGACGCGAAGAACAAATACCTTTTGATGACCCCGAAACCAACAATCCCGACCGCACCATCTTGGGACATGTGCAAGCCGATTGGTTGCTTTCGGAGTTAACCAACTCTACCGCAAAATGGAAAGTATTGGGCAATCAAGTCGTGTTTACCACCATCAACACCCTTGGACTTGTTGACAATAACGATATGTGGGACGGTTATCCGGCAGAACGGCTTAAGGTCGCCGATTTGATTGACAGCCTTCAAATCAAAAACTTTGTCGTCCTCACCGGTGATATTCACCTTGGCATTGCCGCCGATATAACCCTCGACCCACAGGGAACGTATAACCCCGACACCGGGGAAGGTGCATTTGGTGTTGAGTTTGTTTCCACCAGCATCACGAGTGCCAACGACGAAGCCCTGCCCTCCGGCATTCCCGTAGCTTTGGCACAAACGCTTGCCTTGAATGCCAATCCTCATGCAAAATACATCAACATTGCCGACCACGGTTACTATGTGTTGGACTTAGACAATGAGCGTGCCCAAGCCGATTGGTATGTTATAGATACTAAATTGGCACCCTCTACAGTTGAAAGTTTTAATGCATCGAGATACACCCTCGACCAAACTTCGCACCTATTAACCAGTGCCACCCCCTCACCCGATAATCCCAACGCCCCTGAACCCGCACCGGTTTTCACCTCTACCCTATCTCCCAATACCAACCCCATTGTAAAACCAACCGGCTCGGTATTGTTTATAGCCGCCTATCCCAACCCTTCTTCGGGCAATGAAATTCATCTGCATTACGCACTTTCAAAACACCAAAACCTTACCGCCACTTTGCACGATTTAAGCGGCAAGCAATTGACGGTTATGCTCAACGAAATTCAACTACCCGGTATATACACGCTCAAAATGAACACCCAAGCACTACCCAACGGCACATACATTTGTCGTTTTGTTGCTCAAGACGGGTCTTCTGCGAGTAGGAAGATTGTGATACAGAGGTAAGAGAAACTCGGAGGCAGAGATGCCTTCAAAAATACGCGGTGAGAAGATTGGAATTTTTAGCAATGTCTGCTTTATTTTTGAAAAGCGGCTCTAAGAGCATCAATCTCCTCACTGCTTAAACCTGTCAATTCAGCTATCTCTTCGTTGGCAAATCCTTTTTTGATGGCATTATTAGCTATTTCTAATAAGGTTTTTTTTGAACCTTGTTCTATGCCTTGTTGGAATCCTTCAGTCATCGCCTTTTGCGTGGCAAATTCCATTCTCGCTTTTTCATCTCCCATCCGCATCGAAACATAGTCATAAGCATCTAACTCCTTCTGTGTCCAACTGAACTTACTGGCTTCTTCATAAGCAATTTTCAACCCTAAATCATCCGTATTTTCGGGAATGACATTGAGGTTCTCCGCATTTTTGATAAAGAAAATCCATTTATCGGTAAGGGTTTCTAATTCGTCAATTTTCTTGTTAAACTTAGGTAGCTCAATAAAATTGAACTCAATATCGTGCAGGGTTCTTTCACCTGTTTCTACATCTTTAACGTGACTTCGGTTAAGGTAATTAGGATTTTGGGTGAACCCAAACTCAACAATTCCGATAAAAATAACCGGATTGAGTTGGGTGTAAAACTCTCCTCAAGTTATTTGAGAGCTATACGATTTAGAGGCATAATACAAAACCCTTTTGCCAAAACCTTCCAACTCTCCCATTTGCATTTCGATGAGATAGCTGCGTTGAGCTTGATTGGTAGCTTTCACATCAACCGTATTTACTCTCAAACCATGTAGATAGGGCAGTTGAACGGGATCTAAATAGGTAATGGAAGTGATTTTATCTTCACCATCAAATGATAAAACTGCGTTTAAAAAGGAAATGAAACTTTCTTATCGTTTCTCGTTTCCGAAAATTTTCCTAAAAGCTATATCATTTGAAACATCAAAAAATTGCATAGTCTTGGAATTATTGTTTCCAAAGATACAGAAGAATAGGTAAAAATCTATGCTTTTGTGAATGATTACGAATAAGTCGCAATGAGCTTCTTCGAGCTTAAAAGGTTAAGTTGAACCGGAATAAGTACTTACTCCTCAATCATAAGAAACCTCAATCTCCTCCGTCAACGGCAGTGATTGACAAGTAAGAATAAACCCTTTCCCCACCTCATCGGCATTCAACCCATAGCAAGCCATCATCTCTACCTTACCATTTACCAAAGTAGCGCGGCAGGTTGTACAAACACCCGACTCGCACATAAACGGAGCATCTAAGCCGCTATCTAAACAGGCATTCAATACTGTATCGCCTTTGGGAATGACCACCGAATATACTTGCCCGTGCAATTTCACCTTCGCCAAGGTTTGACCTTCTGATATTTTGGGATTTGGTATTGGGGTGGGATTGGTGATTGTTGGTAAATCGGGGGAAGGCTGATATTGCTTTTCAATTTCAAAATACTCGACAAAGATATTACCGGCATTGACCCTTAATTGATGAAGTGCTTTCTCTACTTCCTGCATCATCGGGGTAGGACCACATATAAAATGAGAACCGTCTTCAAACCTGTCGGGGAAACGGGATTTGATTTCGCGGGCATAATCATCGGCGTAAAAGATACCTTTTAATGGGTCAATCCCCAATGCGTTCTTAACAAAGTCTTTCATCACTTCGTCAATAATAAACCGCACTTCAAATCTTAAAGGGAATTGCTCTTTTAAAGCCATAATTTCATCGAAGTAAATGATGCCTTTGGCGGTTCTGTTGGCAAAGTGCAGGATGATATTGGTGTCATCGGTGGCATGTAGAAGGTATTTGGAAATCCCGATGATGGGGGTAATTCCACTTCCACCGGCATACAGGAAGTACGTTTGGGAGGATTGAGATATATCGGGGGTAAAACTTCCCAACGGGGGGAACACCTCCATCATTTGCCCTTTTACCAAATTGTCAATCAAATATCCCGACAACACACCTCCGGGTTTGCGTTTAATCCCTATCCGCAAAAAATCATCATTCAACGGGCAACTCGAAAGGGAATAAGAACGTAAAACAGTTTGTCCGTTTACGGTTTGGCGGATGGTAATATACTGCCCTGCTTTGTAGGTGAAATGCTCCCGCAACTCTTCGGGAACGTTAAAATAGACAGAAATGGCATCGTCTGTTTCTTTCACTATTTTGTCAATGGGGAGTTTGCAAAAGCTCTTTTCAGGTTTTGTCGAGGCTTTTTCCTCATTTTTGGAGGTATCCTTCTTTGAGCTGCCCATAAAAAAATCAAACAAACCCATAAACTCCGGATGATGGTTAGTGATGTATTTTTACTTGTTGTGGTAAAGATAGGAATTTACCGGAAATCACCCCATCACAGAAAAGTAAAAAAGCCGCCCTCCTTGACGAAAGCGGCTTTCTATTTTGTTTTGAAAAAACGGCGAAAATTTTACTTGAATGCATTGATACCGGTAACATCCATTCCGGTAATCAATAGATGTATATCGTGAGTACCTTCGTAGGTAATGACCGATTCTAAGTTCATCATGTGACGCATAATGGGATATTCTCCGGTAATCCCCATTCCTCCATGAATTTGACGGGCTTCGCGGGCGATATGAAGTGCCATGTCCACGTTATTTCTCTTAGCCATAGAAATTTGTGCTGCCGATGCGCGGTCTTCGTTTTTCAACACGCCCAAACGCCAAACTAGGAGTTGGGCTTTGGTGATTTCGGTAATCATTTCGGCTAACTTTTTCTGTGTTAGCTGAAACCCGCCGATAGGTTTGTCGAACTGAATACGCTCTAAAGAGTATCTCAAGGCAGAATCATAACAATCTAATGCTGCCCCAATAGCTCCCCAAGCAATGCCAAATCTTGCAGAGGACAAGCAACTCAACGGTGCTTTTAATCCTTTTGCCAAGGGCAACAAGTTTTCTTTAGGCACTTTCACATTGTCAAATACCAACTCACCGGTAGCCGATGCTCGCAAAGACCATTTACCATGTGTTTCGGGTGTGGTAAAACCTTCCATGCCGCGCTCTACAATTATTCCCCGAATGACCCCGCTTTCGTCTTTTGCCCACACAACGGCTACATCACAAAACGGTGCATTAGAAATCCACATTTTAGCTCCGTTGAGCAAATAATAATCTCCTTTGTCTTCAAAATGTGTTTCCATTCCACCGGGGTTAGAACCGTGGTTGGGTTCGGTTAACCCGAAACTGCCCATCATTTCACCGGCTCCTAATTTGGGAAGGAATTTGCGCTTTTGTTCTTCCGAACCATAGGTGTAAATAGGATACATCACCAACGAACTTTGCACCGATGCAGTTGAGCGAACACCGGAATCTCCGCGCTCCAACTCTTGCATGATGATGCCGTAAGAGATATAATCCAACCCCTGACCGCCATATTCGACAGGAATTGTAGGACCAAATGCCCCGATTTCTGCCAGTCCTTTGATGATTTGTTTAGGAAATTGAGATCGCTGTGCATAATCTTCGATAATGGGCGATATTTCCCTTTTCACCCAAGTTTGAACCGTATCTCTGATTAAACGATGCTCGTCTGTGAGCAATTCATCTACGAGATAATAATCGTGATAGCGATATTTATCCTGACCTACGATTTTCAAGTGTCGAATTTCGGTATCTGTGCCGTTCGTTGCCATAAAAAATTGGTTTTATTGATAGTGCTGTATAACTTGGCACAAAATTAAGCAATATTTTTGTGTCCCTAAGTTTTCTTGTCGAAAACTGTTGTTTACTTAATTGACCTTATGAACCATCCCATCCGTATCGGCATTGAAAATATGCAGTTTTTCTCTAAACACGGTTTTTATGACGAAGAGCAAATTGTCGGAACTCCTTTCCGGGTGGATGTGTATATTTCCGCCGATGTGATAGAAGGAGCGATCAACGATAACCTGAACGGAACAATTGATTACGAAAAAGTGTTTGAGATTTGTGTAGCGGTCATGAATATTCCTTCAAGGCTAATTGAACATGTAGCCTTGCAAATAGCGGAAAAGGTGATGGATTTATGCGAAAAAATAGCGGAGGTAACGGTGAAAGTAACCAAATTACAAGTCCCTGCAAACGCCATTCAAATAGGACAAACTTTTGTTGAAGTAAAAAAAATGCGCTAAGGAGTTAGGAAACCCAAAATATAGTTGTACTTTTACACCCGCTTTGAAAAAGCAACCTTTTCATTAAGGTCGGATGGCCGAGTGGCTAGGCAGAGGTCTGCAAAACCTCGTACACCGGTTCGAATCCGGTTCCGACCTCCCACTTATGCCCCTTATAAATCTTCGGATTTGTGAGGGGCTTTTTTATTTCCCTAAAGTCTGACGTTAATATCCGGTGTTGTGGGGGTAATAATTGCTTCCCGTACTGTTGAACGGCTCGTTGCGCTTCAGTTTTAATTTGCCATTTGCCGGATATTGTTCTTTCAACGGTCTTTTTTGTTCGAGGTCGGCTATGATTTGACGGTTGTGGGGCGATTTCTCAAACAAACTATAAGTTTGCCAAAAATCGGGGTCAAAGGTTCGATATCGGGGTTGGTAAAAGATACTGGTGGGTTTTATCTTACCTGCTTCCGGCAAAGGACTGACCTTCATGGGTTGAAGATTGGTAATGGTTAACTCGGAATAAAAAGCAAGGTCGTACTTTTGCCCCTCGTCGTAATAAGTAACATCGTGGCTGGCCTTTGCATAGTGCAGGTACAATTTCCCGTGATAATCTTTATAAGTCATTACCGTGCTCGATTCATAAGGGGCACCGTTTTCTTCCCGCCCTTCCATTTCGTTTAAGGCATTGAGTTCGAGTCGCAACACTGCGTAATCGTTTTTCCTGATAAACAATCGCCCTTCAAAACTGCCGGCGCGCTTGCTTTCTATTTTATACCCGATACAATACACTAAATCTTCGTCGTAATAGGCAATGCTGTCAATTTGCAATTGAACGACCGATGATTTTGCTTGTTTGGCAAATTCCTGCCAAAAATCTGCATTTCTTATCAGGTTTGCTCTTAGCGCATAGTTCAAGTCTATATAAAGGACATAATTCCCTTTGTTGTAAATATCGCTCACCCTGAGTTGATTGACCTTTATGGTTTCGGAAGCCTTGTGCATATTCAAAGGATACCCGATAGGATCGAAAATACTGACAGCAGCCTCAGCAAAGCCCACATAACTTCCGTTTTCGCTAAAATACTCTCTATAAAATCCGTCTGTTAAATAAGATTGACTGAGGTAATTGTCGGGAATATGCAACAAAGCTTTGTTGACAATATACTCGGCACTCAACTCATCGGGGGTAATCGTTACTTCCTTCAACGCATAAGCTCTTGGCAAGATGCTTAACCGAGCCGGTTGTTGTTGGTAAACGGTAGCGATGGGAACGGAAAAGGTAAAAAACCCGATACAAGATACTTGTAAAGTATCATCAAGGTATTGGTCTGCAAAATGGAGTTCAAACTCTCCTTGGTCATTGCTGACCGTACCAATGGAAGTGCCCTTTATGCCTACATTAGCAAAAGGGACTTTACTGCCTGTGGTTTGGTGAACGATTTTACCGCTTAATACCAATTCTTGTGCATGGAGGGTTTGTGTCAAAACAAATATCCCTGCCAATAGAATTGGGTAAAAAAGAATACGGTTAATAAATAGATTCACCCACCGATGTAAATTTATCAAGGGTAGTAGCATGTGCTTTTCTATAATAGTTGTTTGTCAATCGGCTCTTACCTTGACTATTGCCAAAAATTGAACCAATTTTTGGAAGTGTTGACCAAATAGCATTTTTAACCCAAAGGAAACAAGTAGGATAGCGTTGCAGTTCGTTTGACGAGTCTTTGTATTTTTTGTTTTTACCATTCCTTTCGTAGAGATAGTTTAACTTTGCCTGCCAAAAATCATTTTTCGATACTGTTAAGCTATACACAAATCATGACCTCTTATTCACCGCTCCTGCCTGCCGATATTGCCGATTACTTTTACGCGCTGTTACAAAATGTTGCCGGAAGTCCTGATGCTCCGGCTGCTCGATTGATGGAAGCGGGTTTGGTATATCAAGAACTGTTGCGAGAACTGACAAAAGCACAACAACAGTTTTTTTCTTCCGACTATGAACGGCTTGTCGTTATACTCGACCTCTATAAGTTACCTCCCAACATTGAATCGGCATTGAAAAAAACGAGGTATCTCATTCGCAAAAACGCCCGAAATCCGCATGGAGAGATTGCTCTAAGAGAAATCCAACAAACCGTATTAGCATTGACAATCACATTGCAACATCTGTCGGAGGTCATGCCGCCCACTGATTTATATGATTTTTGCCAACCTATACTTCTTGAACCGGACGATGAAGAAGACGGTAAGAAATCGCCTTTTACTATTCAACAAACTATACCGCTGTTTAAAGGAGTGGTTTTGGAAATTGGTGATTTTCAGAAAACCCGCGATGGAAAGCCTTATTTTATCCTAACCTGTTCCTCCACAGATTACGAATCTATTCCTATTTACTTATGGTCTGAATTTACCTATCTCCATCCCTTGCTTTGGAAATACGCCCGAATAAATCTCACCCATCTAAACCTGCATGACCCCACCAGCACTACTGATGAAAACAAAAAGCAAGTCATGGCAGTTTCGTCTGCAACCCTCATTACCCTTGACCCCGATTTTTTGTTGGATGTTACCGACATTTCGCAAACCTGCCTTAAAAAAGGGGCGCACTATGCCATGAATTTGTTTAAAATGTTTTTCAACGATTTTTCAAACTACTACCTGCTAAGAGGAAATATCGTCAATGCCTATTTAGATGCCAACCTTCGGGATGAACCGGCCTCTTCACTCGAACTCTTTAAGCAATACATTATCAATAACCCCACCCATGCCCTTAGTTTTGACAATAATGATTTTGCCAAACTGAAAGACGAACTCATCAAGCATTTTGCTACCATTAACAGTTCCATCGTTCAACAATTTAAACAATACAACCTAAGTATTGAACCCACTTTTTTATCAGAGATATTTGGTTTGCGCGGACGGTTGGATGTGTTGGTGAATTATGAAAATGACCTCAACCGGCAAGATGTGATAGAACTCAAAACAAGTAAAGACCCAATGCCTTGGCGCAATGTTAATGTCAACGATGCGATGCAGGCCGTTTCTTACCAATTGCTTTTGGAAAGTAAAAACCCCGAACATAGCGGCAGCAGTGCCATTCTATATTCTGCCGTTGCTCCCGAAAACTCCCCTTTGCGCAATGTCAGCAACGATATTCGCACGAAGCGTTTTGTTCTTCAAATGCGAAACCAAATTATCGCCGCCGCATATCGTTTAACTTACGATCCCAAAGAAACGCTTGCGGTCATCAATTCTGATGTTTTAGGGCCGGACAACTTGTATCCCAACGATATAAAGGCATTCGATGCTTTTAAAAACAACTTGGAAAACTGCACTCCCTTAGAACTCGACTATTTTTACGAATGGGTTGCTTTTACCGCCCGCGAACATCGAGCTTCAAAAATAGGGGGCGACAACAACCGAGGGGATAACGGTTTTTCGGGGCTTTGGAACAACGAACTGGGTTTTAAGGAGTTGGATTTTACCATCTTAGCCTATCTCCAATTCAAACAAATCGAGCAAAAGCCTTTAGATATTGAAATCATCTTTGACAAAACACCCGGTAAAACCCTCGCTGTTGCGCGTTTTAGAGTAGGTGATATGGTATTGCTATACCCTCACGAACCGGAAGACGACAGCCTTAAACCCACGAAGCATCAAATCATTAAAGCAACCATCAAACAACTGAGCAAAGATACAGTTGTCGTTAGTCCTTTGAATAAACATATTACCCAAAGCCACTTTGATGGTTTTAACTATTGGGCATTTGAAGCTGAAAACACCGATGTCAGTTACGATACGATGTATCAATCGCTCTACGAATTTGTACAGCTATCCCCCGAAAAAAAACAATTGCTGCTTGGACTAACCCCGCCACAGTTTGCCGAACTACCTCAAGACCTTGAACCCGATATTCTGAAACCTCAACAATTGCACACCTTGCAAAAAGCATTGAGTGCCAAAAACTACTTCTTGCTTCAAGGCCCTCCCGGAACCGGTAAGACAAAGGTAATGATGCGCCGCTTGGTGAGTGAATTGCTTAAAAATCCCGATGAAAAGATAATCCTGCTCGCCTATACCAATCGCGCCGTTGACGAAATGTGTGAGGCGGTTAAAGACTTGCCCATATCATCGAAGGTATTTAGGCTTGGATATGGCTCGGCGACAGAACATCCCGAATTGCTCCTGACCCGATTTGCCAAAGACAACGAATTGAAAACCACCAAGACGGAAATTCAACAATGCCGAGTATTTCTGGCCACTGTTTTGACCTATCAACGAAGCCCCGAACTGCGCAAGTTTTTGGAAGACAAAACCCAAAACCCAAGACTGACGGCTATAATTGATGAAGCATCGCAATTGCTCGAACCCCAAATCATCGGATTATTGGGCAAAGTGGATAAGTTTATTCTCATTGGGGACGAAAAACAACTACCTGCGGTGGTTATTCAAGGGGAAACGACATCTAATATCGACAACCCCTTACTCAAAGAAATTGGCATCAGCAATCTTTCCGTATCACTGTTTGAACGGTTGCTAAGACAATGCCAACAAAACGGATGGCATGATGCTTACGACATGCTTCAAGACCAAGGAAGGATGCACATCAACATCGCAAAATATCCGAGCACCTTCTACTATGCAGGAAGGCTGCAACATATCGAAGCGCGCCAAATTGCCGAACATGCCGCTTTCTTTAATGCCTCGCGACAATATAGTTTCCCTTTCCTGCAAACGCTTTGGCAACAACGCACCATTTTTTTGGCCACACCGCCCGAAAACGAACGAAACCGCAACAAAACCGAAGCATTGTTAGTCCATCTCTTGATTGAACAATTGCAACATCTGTTTCCGAGCGATGCCGAGTTGGAAAAAGGGATTGGGGTGATTACCCCTTACCGCACCCAAATTGCGGAAATCAAAAACAACCTTTCCGAAGACATCTCCAACACTGTCGTGGTAGATACAGTAGAGCGATATCAAGGCGGGCAAAAGAACATCATCATTGTGTCTTTGTCGGTCAACAATCCCGCTCAACTAAAAAACCTGCATGTCTTGAACGCAGAAGGGAATATTGACAAAAAACTCAACGTTACGCTGACCCGCGCCAAAGAATACCTAATCATCATCGGTTGCCCGATTGTATTGGCACATAGCCCCATTTACCAACCTCTCCTGACCTATTACCGCCAAAACAACGCCTTCTTTAACATCACCAAACAAGACCTGCTACCCACCCCAATAACAGAAGAAGGATAAACGCATAAACCACAACTACCCAAGATATATTCCTATCGCACACCAAGCAAACCGCCCATGAGAGTAACCACCTTTTTGGAAAAACGAAAATACGAATTACTGCTTTTTGCTTTAATTCAACACTTATACATCGGCATTTTTCTGACCGACCTAACCTTTTATATGAAAGTGATTTGGCCGGTAAATATGCTTGTTTTGGGATTTGCCAGCATTGGCGTTTTTGTTCAAAAAGGCAGGATGAAAAACATCATCCGAAACATCTTGTTCTTAGTAGTTTTCCTATTACCGGTCAGCATCTCCTTTAGTGGACATGCAACGGGGTTTATGCAAATCCTGAGTTTGATTTACGTGGTGTTTTTCGCCTTTATCTTTTATGAAGTCTTCCGTTTTCTTCTAAAGCCCAGCTATATCAATGCCGACATCTTTTCGGCATCGGCTTGCGGCTATTTCTTGTTGATTGAAATGAGCGTTTTTTTTATGCAGTTTTTGTTTTACATAGAACCCACTTCTATCAAAAACATGAACACCTTCAACCCCGCTACCGTCTATATTGACCTTGTTTACTTCTGTTCCATCATACAAACCACCATCGGCTTTGGCGACATCACCCCCAACGCTCATTACACCAAGTTGACCGCCTCTTTCTTTGGAGTAATCGGTCAATTTTACTCCGTTGTGTTGGTTGGGATTTTAATCAGCAAGTTTACCTCTGCCGTCCACAAATAAAACGCTCATGGCTTTCATTACTTTGCACCGGTTCAAAAAAACTTTAAGAGATAGCCACGAATACACGAATGATATTTTTTGTCTTTATTCGTGCATTCGTGGCTTAACCCATCACTTAAAACTCATAACCAAATATCAACAAACAAATAATAAGGCAGAATAAAATAAGGTAGGAGTAAAGCAAACAAAAGTTGAAGTTAAATTAAATAAAGTTAAGATGAAACGCAAAAAAACTTAGAAGTTTTGTCGCTAAACTTAGAAGTTTCGTCCTTAAACTTAGAAGTTTAGTCGTTAAAACTTAGAAGTTTTGTCCTTAAACTTAGAAGTTTTGTCTTTAAACTTAGAAGTTTTTGTCGTTAAACTTAGAAGTTTCGTTCTTAAACTTAGAAGTTTTGTCCTTAAACTTAGAAGTTTTGTCTTTAAACTTAGAAGTTTTGTCCTTAAACTTAGAAGTTTTGTCGCTAAACTTAGAAGTTTTGTCGCTAAACTTAGAAGT
>CALCIK010000125.1 GCA_937907475.1 uncultured Bacteroidota bacterium
CGCTATAAACAGGTGCGTTTACTCAAAAATCATGCTAAACCGTAATGTTGTAACTTTTATATCTAACACTCGAATGGGAATAGAAACCATTGTTAAACCTCATTTAGGTTGCCAATACCAACTTTGAGAAGTTTACTTGAAGTCAAAACTACCCAACAATAATTACCCTGCCCATACTTCAACTCAATTACATGTCCTGATGTATTCATGGTTTGGAAGTTTTGATGGGCAGTTTAGATGTAGGAAAAAAATCCCTTTAGGTTTGTTTATTCCAGACCTTTTTCCCGGTTTATGGTGATACTCTCTTTTGTTTGCTACCTCAAAAATAATACGCTTTTGCTGTTTCTAATTTCTATGACCTGACAAATCCTTAATAATTTGCGAACAATAGAATAAGACGAAAAGCAAACAATTGTTTTTTACTTCATGTAGAATAGCTACCTTGTGGCAAATTTAACGATATATAAAAATGACACAAGACCCTGAACAACTGTTAAGCGAAATTATTCGCTTACGAAAGCAGGATAAATACAATGAAATACTTTTGTTGTGTGCAGAAGTTGCTCCTTTATTTGAGGCAAATGAGCAATGGGAAAAGTGGGTTTATGTCATGAACTTTGCAACAGATTGTTGGGTGCATACCGCTCAATTAACCGAAGCACTTAGTAACGCTGAAAAAACCTTAGCTAAGGCAATAACCTTCTTAGACCCCACAAGTAGCTACTTAGCTACCCTTTATAACAATTTAGGAAACATATACTACGATAAATCAGAATTAGATATTAGCCTGCAATTTCACGAAAAAGCCTTAGCTATATTTTTACGGGCAGATAATGCAAAAATTGACAACATTGGAAGTTGTTACAATAATATGGGGCTTACCGTTCTGATGCAAGGCAATTATGACCTTGCCTTGCAGTACTACCAACAATCTATGTTTTATTTTGGACAATTAGATAATGAGGAAAAAAATCTGCTGATACTTTATGTTAACATTGGGGCCATTTATAGCTATAAAAGCGATTACAAACATGCCCTACAACACTATCAGCAGGCATTAGCCATGATTCAGAAATTTTTTAACGAAGAACACCCACATACCGCTGCCATTTACAACAATATTGGGGCTTGTTATGATGTAATGGAAAAATATGACCTAGCTACAGAAAACTATCAAAAAGCGTTAGCCTTACAGTTAATAATGTTTGGCGAGCAACACTTAACAACTGCGGGTATCTATGTTAGTTTGTCCTTATCAAGTTTCAATATAGGCAATTACGAGCAGGCCATAGACTACTTAAACCATGCTTTGCGAATAAACCTACAGTTAATTGGCGAGCAATCCGCCGATGTTGCAAGAATATACAGCAGCTTTGGAGTTTATTATGAAAAACTGAAGCAGGACGAAAAAGCCTTGCAGTATTTCTGCAAATCTTTAGAAATTTCTCTGCAAGTCTTTGGGCAGGAACATCCCGAAACATCCGAAATCTACTACAATATTGGCAAGTACTATCAAAATCGGGGCAACTACAATCAGGCTCTGCAAAACTATCAGCTTTCGCTAAAGGCCATATCTTTAGCAATAAGCAAAGATAATTACTATGAACAGCCCATTTTAGAAGGCTACAGAGAAGCTAACACTTTGTTAAATACATTAACCGCTAAATCTGAAACCTTTTACCTTAAATACCAACAAACCAAACAATCAGATGACCTTATTGCAGCCCTGGCACACTACCAATCAGCCGATGCGCTGATAGACCAATTACGACACAGCTATAAAACAGATGCAAGCAAACTGATTTTAGCAAGCTCTAAAACAGATAAGGTCTATGAACCGGCCATAGAGATTGCTTGGGCAGTACACCTGCAAGAAATAGAAAAAGGGATAGCATTTTCGCAAATTAGTCGAAAACTAGGGTATCATCAGCTATCCGAAAAAGCCATAGAAATGGCATTTCATTTTTCGGAAAAGAGTAAAGCCATGTTGTTTTTCTCCGACATAAAGAATGAGCAAGCAAAAGCCGCTGCCCAAATTCCCCATGAATTATTAGAAAACGTACAACAACTTCAGGTAGAACTCAATTATTTAGACCAACTCATAGCCGAAGAAACATCCATTAGTGAAGGACAACAAGATAAAATCCGGTTAAGGGATTTAAGGTCTAAACACTTTCACTTTCACCGGCAATATAACGAACTCATAGAAAGGCTGGAACATGATTTTCCCGAATACTACTCACTCAAATACAACACCACTATAAGCACTATTAGCAACCTGCAAAAAGAACTAAACCAGCATACTGCTTTATTGGAATACTTTGTAGGCAAAGAACAACTGTATATCTTTTGTATTACTGCTAATGCCTGTACTTTTCACCGCGTTGACCTAAGCAGTTTCCCCCAATCGGTGGCCGCTTATAAGCCCCACAATTTAGAACAATTGGTAACCGATTTCCTGCAATGTATTGCACAGCAAAATAACAACCTAAGTAACCACGACCTTTACAAATGGTTTACCGATTATGCCTATGCCCTTTATGAATTGCTCATTGCACCCGCCCAAAACCATTTGATTAGTGAAAGAATAACCCATCTCATCATTATTCCCGATGCTTACCTTTATAGGGTGCCCTTCGAAACTTTGTTGTATGAGCAGGTACCCCACACTACCCAAAATACATATAATAGCCTCCCCTACCTGCTCAATCAATTTGATGCCATAGAATACCACTACTCCGCCAATCTATGGCATCATTACAAACAGTACAATAAACACAAAGCTCCGGATATACAACCATCCTTTGTAGGTTTTGCACCCATACAATACGATGATACCTTCTTGTCCGAACAAATCAAAACGTCCTCCCGAAACAATCAAACCGAAAACCAGAGTTACACCTCTTTGCCTTACACCGAAGCAGAAGTACAGGGAATTGCACAACTTTTTACCCAACAAAACATTCGTGTGCAGCTATTTAGTGCCCAAAATGCGACACCAACAATGCTAAAACAGGTTGTTGACGGCAAAGCCGCCACTTTTATACATATTGCCGGACATGGGTATTACAACGAGCAACACCCCGAGCTGTCGGGTTTAGTGCTGTCTCCTCCTGCCGGTATAGTTGTAAGCCCCATTTCCAACAAAGCCGAAAATTTAGATAAGCAAAGCAGGCTACGGGCTGCGGTAGAGGTAAAAGAGGCCATGTTTTACCTAAGCGATACCTATGGAGTTGACCTGAACGGTACCGAATTGGTGGTATTAAGTTGCTGCGACACAGGGCTTGGCCGTTTTGCCCCCGGTGAAGGCATGATAGCAATGAACAGAGGTTTTTTATATGCCGGCGCACAAAATGTTATCTATACCCTTTTTAAAGTAGATGACGAGCGTTCTTATACATTGATACAGCATTTTTACACTTTTCTTTTGGCCGGAAAAACTTATTCCGAAGCACTACAAGCAGCTAAAAAGGCGGTTTTGCCTACCTTGGGGGCACCCTTCTTTTGGTCGGGGTATGTGCTGACTGGTAAAGGCCGGTAGAGGTTAGTGAGCCTGTCGAACAAAGGTTAGTGAGCCTGTCGAACTAAGGCTGTAAATCGGGCGCATATCCTTTATGTATGTAAAACCGCCTTGTTTCAGTGCCGTATTGTTTTAGCAACCCAAAATCTTTTGGTTTGTCAATCATTGGGCTGATGACACAATAGTACAAACCCATCGTTAAGCCGCTGTTAAGTGCTATGTGTAAAGATGTTTGACCCAAATCCATTGCGCTTTCCTGTACAATTTCGTTTCGGTTGTTCATTATTCTGATGATTAACTTGCAATCAATCGCTTCACTTAATTGAACCAATAAACCCGAAGTGCAGTCAGCATCGTTTTCGGGCGATTGGACTATAAAACTCAACGCCTGTTGATGTTTTGCCGACTCGTTGCCATTCGACCTACTGACGGCCAATTGTAAGTTGTTCTTCAATTGTTCGCATAGTTGAGTAGCCCTTTCCAACTCCGGATTGCTTGTGTAGTAACTTGCAATTTGTTGATTTAACGCTTCTTTCTCCTCCGCACTCAGGGGGCGTTGCAATAGCTCCTCAATGGTATAGGTTCGAGTGGA
Organism: uncultured Bacteroidota bacterium; assembly: GCA_937907475.1. Taxonomy (GTDB): domain Bacteria; phylum Bacteroidota; class Bacteroidia; order Chitinophagales; family UBA2359; genus UBA2359. Next base: position 4,113 of record CALCIK010000125.1, read on the forward strand.
ATGTCGAGCCTGTTCTTTCATTTTCATCTTTTCCGCCACTCTTTTCATAATTAACTTCTCTACCTCCTTTTTGAAACTCGAATCAGTTTTCAGCAAAAACAGGTATTCTTGTTTCTCAGTTTCCGAAAGTGATTGCGGTTCCAATAAGGCGCGCTGTATGAGGTTAAGATGTGATGGTTTCATGTTGAAAATATTTGAACAGAAAGAATGTTTTGTTGCTAAGGTTGGATTAAGGTAGTGGTGCAGAGTTGTCATAGTAGATGTTTTTGATGGCAAATTTAATTTTCTTCTTAATTCGGCTATACTTTACAATCAATGTGTTTTCACTAATTGGGGGAACAAATAGCTTGCCGATTTCTTTGAAAGGCATATCGTCAATCGATCGAAGCAGAAATATTTTTTTATCGGTTTCGGAACAAGAAGTGTTTAAGTATTCCATGATAATATCAGAGATAGCTTCTATGTCCATTAGCGTTGAATCTTCTTGCGGGGATAGGGCAGAGCCGTTATCTTTCCAAAATTCTGCTTCAGAAGCAAGTTCCAAGTTTCTTTTTTTGTAGTATTCCAAAAGTATGAATTGGGCAATCTTGATTAACCAACCTTTCATTTTTTTTAAGTTCTCTTTTTGTTTATGCCCTACTTTCTGAGCGCGTTCTACCACTTTTGTGCTTAATTCATCTGCGATTTCAGGGTCATGAGGAAATTTTTTATGAAAATATGGTCTTATCATGCTTTCGCAGGTAACAAATGCTAGGGCCATTTCTTCATTGTTTTCCGAAAGAAGTTGTAGCAATAGTTGTCGGTCGGATGTAATCATATTGATTAAGCTATTTTTAAGTGCTGACATTGCGAGATGGTAAAAGCACTTAGCAGTTTCAAAATTAGCCTTTCTATTTCATTTGCGAACAGTTTTGTAAAATAATACGGTTTATGTTATTTAAACTACTAATTGTTGACCGATTTGAATCGATTCATTTTTACCCGATGTTTGTACTAATTCTCGAATTGGTTGGGATAAAAAAGATAGTGTTATAGATGAAAACAAAATTTTTAAAGTTCGATAATCAATAACCATACCTCTATTATCGGCTATGTGATATATAGTGTCATAAAATCGTAAAAATGTGACAACATTGCTGCACGTTTTTATGGTTTTTCAAAAATAATTTGCATGGAACGAGTAAGGTTTTAAAAAAGGGCTGCCCTTTTACAGACAGCCCCAAATAATCTATTCAAAAAATGGTTTAAAGATCCCTAACGTATATGCTTAGTTACTTAGCATGATGCGATATCTAATAGGTTCGCCGGTTTGGCCGGTGAGCGATACGATATAAACGCCCGATGCCAAACCTATACCCTCAAATTGTACGGTGTACAACTGACCTGCCTCGACTACGCCCTTAAACAGTTGTGCTACCTCTCGTCCATCTATACCATACACCTTAAGTACGGCTTCGGTCGTTACGGGCAAGGCAAAGGTTATGGTGCTGCTTTGGGTAAACGGGTTTGGAAAGGCGGTCAGCGTAGAAGAAGTGGGTGCTTCTTCGCCTGCGTTTTTATTGACACTGCCACAAGGAACAATAGTAACACTTGCAGTAGAACTGCAACCACCGCTTCCGCTAATGGTTACGGTGTAAGTGCCATACATAGCCGATGTTACCGGCTTACGGTTTACAGTTGTGCCTGTTTGGGAATAGCCATTTGGCCCACTCCAAGCATAAGAGTTGCCTCCTGATGCGATGAGGTAGATGGTGCCTCCTAAGCAAACAGTGGTATTGCCCCAAATGGTGCCTGTTGGAGAAGCGGTTACAGACACAGTTTTGCTTGCGGTAGATATACAACCTGCTACGTTGGTAACAGTTACTTTGTACTGACCGGCAACTGCGGGTGCGCTGATAGCTGCAGTAGTGGCGGTAAACCCTCCGGGACCTGTCCATTCGTAAGATACCCCTGCGGTTGTAGTCGCGAGGTTAATGGTGCTATTTGAACAAGCACTACTCGATCCGGTAATGGCAGCAACCGTTATCCCACTTACGCTTACGTTGCGGCTTGCTGATGCTGTACAACCACCGGTGTTAGTGACTGTTACCTTGTACAAACCACTCATAGTAGTAGAGGCATTGTTGCGGGTAAGTGTATGACTGCTGCCGGTATTGGAGGTAAAGCCGCCCGGGCCACTCCATTGATAGGAAGTTGCGCCGGCAGGTGCGGCGATGTCAATAGTGCCGCCTGAACAAACCGCAGTCGTACCGGTAAGGGTAGCCGAAGGTAAGGGGTGTACCGTAACCCCAATGGTTAATACGGTTACACAATCGTTGTTGGTAATGGTAACCGAGTAAGTACCGCTCATGGCAACCGTGGCATTGGTACGGGTAATGCTGCCGCCCGTACTGCTGGTGTAGCCGCCCGGTCCGCTCCACTGGTATTGGTTGCCTCCGGTGGCTATAAGCCCGATGATGCCGCCTGCACATACATTGGTATTGCCATTTAAGGTAGCCCCTAAGTTGCAGGGCGTACCCACACAGTTACAACTGCTGTCATACACATCGTTTATGGTATTGGGGTTGCCATCATTACAGGTAGTGCCCGACTGGATGATGGTTAAATTCAGGGTTTCGGTATTGCAACCACCTGTTATGGCAGTATAGGTGCCAGATGTGGTATAGGTGTTGCCGTTTGCCGCCCAAACATAACTATCGCAAGCCGAAATAGTAGTGGTAGAACTGGAAGGTACACAAGAACAAGACACAGGCGCCGTGCCCAAACTGCCCGAAGTATAGGTGCAGGCGGTTGAAAACTCAGCGGTCAGCTCAATACTGCCGCCGTCGGCTGCCATTTGTACTCCGGTGAAGGTATAAGTTGTAGAACAGGTTAAATCACCGGTAGTAGTAGCCACAACGGTAGTACCTCGTTTTAGGGTGAGGGTGCCGCCCGATGGGGCATAAGCAAAGGTTACCGTCACATCTGCGGTGAAGTAGTCATCTGCTCCCGTAGTAGTGCCGTTGTCGTTGCAGGCGGTGGTGTTGGCGAGGCTTACGTTGCTGATGGCACACGATGGCCCCAGTACAGGTACACTGCCACATGCTCCGGTCAGTGTAGGCCCCCCAAATCCGAATCCACCATACCAACCATCACAAGGTACATGCGTATTCGTATTGGTGAACAAAGTCGCCAGTGTGTAAGGAAATGCTCCCAACCTTCTGAAACCCCAATAATTACTGGTAGTATAAACTATTTCTACAGTGCCATTGCTCCATCTTGGTGCATTGTTGAAAGTGCCATCTAACACATAGGTCCCATTGTCGTTGGGGTCGTCAAAACCCGACACCGTAATGGCTGGGGGCGCCCCGCCACATGCAGACGCAGTGCCCACCGAGGCATCGTTGTAATCGCAGCCCTCCGAGAAGGTGGCCGTCAGGTCAATGTCGCTGCCATCGGCCTCAAAGGTCACACCTGTAAAGGTGTGCGAACCCGCAGCGAGGTCTGCCACGTTGACCGCAGGCACCGTGCCGATGATGGTGGGGCCGGTGAGGGCAAGTGTGCCGGTAGCAGGTTTAGAATTGTAGGTCACCGTCACGTCGGCAGTGTAAGTGTCGTCGGTGGTGCAGGTGGTGTTGTTGCAGTCGGCAGCGGAGATGTTTGCAATCGAGAAGCCTGTTACGCCTGTCAAGATGGTCACCGTCTGACTGACCGTAGCGGTAGGGTCGCCTATTTGCAAAGGCTCGGTAGTATAGGACTCCTCGTTGCCATCGCCCAATTCTCCATATTCACTGTATCCCCAAGCCCAACGGCTGCCGTCGGTTTGGGTTGCCTGGACAAAATAATTGTACGACCCTGAAACGCTTGCCCAATTGGTAGCGGTACCTGACTGCACGGGCACATTGGTGTCGTCCTCGGTGCCATTGCCGAGGTTTCCATAGCCATTGTAGCCAAAGCCCCAAAGGGTGCCGTCCGCTTTGATAGCCAAGGAGCAGTAGTACCCGGTCGAGATGCTTGCCCAGTTGGTAGCGGTACCAACCTGCACCGGCACATCGCTGTCATCATAGTCGCCAGTGCCCAATTGTCCATCGCTATTGTAGCCCCACGCCCAGAGCGTCCCGTCAGTTTTGATACCCAAGGCGTGATAGGCGCCTGCATCTACGCTTGCCCAAGTGGCGGAGCCAATCTGAATAGGAGTTGCGCTGCCGCTCGTGGTGCCATTGCCGAATTGCCCATAACCATTGCCACTTCCCCAAGCCCAGAGGGTGCCATCTGTTTTGAGCGCAAGGGTGTAACTACCATCCACATCTGCCGAAACACTTGCCCAATCGGTGGCAGTGCCTACCTGAATGGGGACGTCGCTGTCGTCGCCACTGCCGTCGCCCAATTGGTCGTAACCATTGTAGCCCCAAGCCCAGAGTGTGCCGTCGGATTTGATGCCATAGCTGAGGTATAATCCTGCTGCAATAAAGACCCAGTCGGCATCCGTGCCGACCTGTACCGGCACATCGCTGCTGCCGGCGGAGCCGGTGCCCAATTCTCCGGAGCCATCATAGCCCCAAGACCAAAGCGTACCGTCCGTTTTAAGCCCCAGGGAGTGGTAAGCTCCGGCGGCTACGCTCGCCCAGTCGTTGGTACCGTTGCCGGATTGAACGGGCGAATAGGCATCATCAAAAGTGCCGTCGCCCAATACCCCATCGCCATTGTAGCCCCAACCCCAAATCGTCCCGTTTGCCTGCCTGCCAAGTGCGTGATAATAGCCTGCCGAGACGCTCGTCCAGATGTTACCCAGGGCATAAGTGATGCTGCCACCCGTGCCGGCAAGCGCAGGGTCGAAGGTGGCGGTGCCGTCGCCGTTGTCGGTGATGCCGGGTCCTGAAAAGGAGCCTTCGGGCGCATGGTTGCCCGTCAGGGTAACGGGTTCGTCACCGGGACAGTATTCGGCATCCAGCCCGGTGAAATCAAGGCAGATGTTGACCGTGACTGCATGGCTGGCGCTGGCAGTAGCTACCGGTACGGGAATGTTGCTGTTGTCACCGATGCCATTGCCCAATTGCCCCTCGCCATTATTTCCCCAAGCCCAAATCGTGCTGCTTGTTTTAATAGCTAAGGAATGATAGTATCCAAAAGAAGCATCTGCCCAATCGGTATCCGTACCTACTTGCATGGGGGTATTGCTATTGGTATTGGTGCCATTGCCCAATTGTCCTTCTCCGTTATATCCCCAAGCCCATAGCGTGCCGTCTGATTTTAGCCCCAAACTCACGTAAAATGCTGCCGCAACACTTACCCAGTCGGTACCGGCCCCTATTTGTATGGGGGTGTTGCTATTCGTAGTAGTGCCATTGCCCAATTGTCCTTCGTTATTTCCCCAAGCCCAAAGCGTGCCGTCTGTTTTGGTAGCAAGGGTATGATTAGCTCCTGCCGAAACACTTGCCCAGTCGGTACCGGCTCCTACTTGTACGGGGGTGCTGCTATTGGTGTTGGTGCCATTGCCCAATTGTCCATCTGTATTATATCCCCAAGCCCAGAGGGTGCCATTTGTTTTAATGGCAAGGACGAAAGCACCATTTCCTGGCGAAACACTTGCCCAGTCGGCGGTATTATTGCCTACCTGCACGGGCACAGTGCTACTTGTGTTTGTGCCATTGCCCAATTGTCCATTGATATTCCAGCCCCAAGCCCAAAGGGTGCCGTCAGTCTTGATAGCAAAACTGTAATAAGCTGCCGCGGAAATACTTGCCCAGTCGGTACCAATGCCTACCTGTACAGGCACATTGCTATTTGTGTATGTGCCATTGCCCAATTCTCCGTTTGAGTTATATCCCCATGCCCATAGGGTGCCATCTGTTTTGAGGGCAAGGCTATGATACGCTCCTGCCGACACACTTGCCCAATCGGTACCGGTACCTACCTGCACCGGGATGTCACTATCCGTATTCGTGCCATTGCCAAATTGTCCGTATTCATTACCTCCCCAAGCCCAAAGGGTGCCATCTGTTTTGATGGCAAGGTTGTGATAGCCTTTTGTCGAAATGCTTGCCCAGGGAGCGCCAAAGTTGGTGGTTGAATACAGATAGCGCACGGTTCCTGTGCCGACCGCATCACTGGGGTCGAAAGTGGCGGTGCCGTCGCCGTTGTCGGTGATGCCGGGTCCTACAAAGTAGCCGTCAGGTGCCAGGTTGCCCGTGAGCGTGACGGAGGCATCTAAATCGCAATAAGATGAGTTGAGACCGGTGAACATGGGGAGAGGTTGTTGTTCTACTACCGTAACCGACATCGTTATCTCATTGCTCGTCGCCGTGGTGGGCGAAGCACATGGATCATTGCTCGTCATCACACAAGAAATAACATCATTGTTTGCCAAAGCGGCATCGGTGTAGGTAGCACTATTGGTGCCTACGTCCACGTTGTTTTTCTTCCACTGGTAGGCGGGTGTAGTGCCGCCGTTGGTGGGGGTGGCGGTGAAGGTCACGCTGGTGCCCGTGGTGATGCTGCCGCTTGGGTTGGCGGCGATGGCTACTGAGGGGGTGACAGGGCTACATGCTCCACACACCGACAAGCCATTATCCGTGCCTGCATATATTTTTGAATTGGTTGCATACATGGTTATTACATAATCGCCTCCAAAGCCTGTGGTATTGCTGGTGTTGTAGTTCGTAAAACTGCCGCCGCTATTGGTCGAAATGGATAAGCCATTATTCGTTGCGGCATAAACGGTTGTGCCGATGACTTGGATACCATTTACGTAGGAATTGCCTAATCCGTTTGCTGTTGTTTTATTAGTGAAATTCGCACCATTATCTGTTGTAATAGACACGCCACCTGATGATCCATTCTCATAATCATCGTTCATTGCCACATAGATTGTCCCACCTACGACCGCTACACTTGTAACATTATTTGATGCCAAGCCATTAGCTGTCGTTTTTTGTGTAAAACTACTGCCACTGTTGGTAGAAATATATACACCACTGCCGCTACCTCCCACTACGGTCGTGCCTGATACGGCAATGCTGCTAATTAAACCGATGCTGGTGGTCGTAAAAGTAACTCCTCCATCTGTTGAAATAGCCACGCCGTTTTCAGTACCGACATACACATTCGTACCCGACACAGCGATACAATAGGTAGAAACAGTGCCGAGTGAGGCATTGGTTGTAAAAGAAGTGCCGCCATTGGTGGATTGAGAAAGCCCTTGTTGCGTAGCGGCAAATACGATAGACCCCGCAGCATATACACCTTTAACGTCAATATTTGCCAAGCCATGTGCAGTTGTTTTGGTGGAAAAAGAAGTACCACCATTATTGGAGATGTTCAAGTTGTTAGCTGTGCAAGCATAGACATTTGTGCCATCTACAAAAATACCATTGTAATAGGCAAAGAAATTACTGTTCAAACCATTAGCCGTTGTGTAAGTGGTATAAGCGGTGCAGACGGGACCGTTGGCTACGGGGCTCGTCACCGTCATCGTAATACTATTACTTGTAGCAGTAGTTGGCGAAGCACAAGGGTCGCTGCTCGTCATTACACAAGAAATAACATCGCCATTTGCCAAAGCCGCATCGGTATAAGTGGCACTGTTAGTGCCAACATTGGTGCTGCCTTTTTTCCATTGATAAGATGGTGTACCTCCATTTGTCGGAGTTGCAGTAAACGTTACGCTTGTTCCTGGGGCAATGTTGTTGCCTGGGGCGGCAGCGATAGATACTGAGGGAGTAACTGTTTGTGGTAATAAACTACCACAACCACCATTGAGTACCACAGTTCCACCACCTAACTGATCTACCCAACCCGTTGAACAAGGTAAATTGGTAATTGAACCCGTTGAATTGGTTGACACAATACCAAATACACCACTAAATAATTCCCAACGATTATTCGTACTCGACCATTTAATTGTAACACCAAATGGGCTTAATAACCATGAAGGGGCACCATTCACGGTACCATTTGGCGTATATGTTCCATTAATGCCGAAAAGACCATAGCCCGAAACGGTGATGTTGGAAGGGGTGAAGGTGCAAGTTGGCGGTTTTGCCTGTACTGAAAAAGCAAAGGCAAAAAACAGGAAACCCAGCAGCAGTATCTGACGCAATGCCGCCGCGTGAAAAAAGTTGTTGGTTGCCTCTGTATTCCTGTTGAGGGAAACAGAAAGCAAGCCGGTTGATTGTGCTAATAAGCTTTTCTTCATGATGAATTTGATTTTTAATAAAAAATTGTTGACTGTTAAAGTAAATGATAAATTGAGGTGTATTTTTTAATAGTGTTCGCCAAAATCCGATATGTGACAAGGGGAATCAGCATTTTTTTATTCACCAACTCATTCCGGCAGTTATTCTACCTTGCACATAGCTCATCAATAATTCGGGGCAAATTTAGAGTTGGATTGGAAAAATTAGTAAGGAATTCTTATTAAATAGGTTTTTTTGCATTTACATTGCAAAACCCTAACGCACAAGCTTGAAAAGGTGTGAGTTTTTGCAGAAAGCCTGCCTGATACCGGGCATGAATTCTTTTTACGGTCAGTTGCCTGTGTTCGTTTATATAGCCTGTTGGGTATGTGTACAGTTTCGAAAGGGGGAGTTTAGAGGGTACTACTCTTAACATTGTTAAAAATGCTTGGCAAACCAAGTCCTATAAAGATAAGTAGTGTAATTGGGGGGGTAAAGAAGGGGCATTGGGTTGGTAAAAAAGGATGCGAAATACCACCCAAAGGGCATCAGGCGTATAGTCATCAAACGCCAAAACTAATCCATGTTATCAGTAAGTCAGGCACATACTGTTTGGGGTTTTTTTCGGAAGCACAGACAAGGGCGGGAAGTATTGGAACAAATTCCTGTCGTTTTCCTATAACATTAAAACATTTTGTGCCTAAAGACATTTTTATCATTTTGATAGGGGTAAACAAAAGTATAAATACTTTTCCTGTTTACCTTTGCATTCATAAATCAATAGCTATGGCAAAAAGTAATAACAAACGTAAAAAAGCAGCTAAACCTGCCGGGCAGTTAAGCCCCCAACAATACCTGAAGCAAAAAGCGTCGAAATTGCCCAAAGGGAAATGGTATATCAATGAAGATTGGCAAACTGCAGGATTAGCAGTCATTAGTGCAGTACGCATTATGCCCAGCGGCAATATAGTGTATGGCACTTATCTTGTTGATGTGTTTTGCTTAGGCGTTAAAGATGCCGGCTACAGGTTTAATTTGAAATCGTCAGATGCGCAGGATGAAATCATGCAGAGATACGAACTAACGGGTTTAGAGGCTATTGAAATCAAACCCGATTTTGCACAAAACATTATTTATGGTGCCATAGAATATGCCGCACAATTTAAGTTTGCTCCGCACAAAGATTTTGACCTTGCAGAATACATACTCGACCCCGCCGATGAAATTCCATTTATGGATATTGAATTCGGTAAAAACGGAAGACCCTTTTACATATCAGGACCGCATGATAATGTGGATCTGATATTGCATAAACTGAATATTACGGTTGGTGTAGGTAATTATGAAACTCTGATTCGTTTGGGTGGTGACTTCGATGAGTTTGATGATTACGATGATGATTACGATGATGAGGAAGAGGAAGATTACGATGATGAGGAAGATGAAGATTACGATGATGAGGAAGATGAAGATGGAGAATATATTGATTATGAAGAAGTGGATGGACCCGATAAATAATTGCGTTTCCATTTACATTATCACCACCATAAATACCGACAAATGCAAAGATGCGCTTGGGTAAAACCTACCGAACCCTTGGAAATAGCCTACCACGATACCGAGTGGGGCGTTCCGGTGCATGACGACCGGAAGTTGTTTGAGTTTTTGATATTAGATGCTTTTCAGGCAGGTTTGAGTTGGAACACGATTTTGAAGAAACGCGAAAACTTTAGGGCGGCTTTCGATAATTTCGATGCTCGGTTGATTGCCAACTATAACGAAGATAAAGTAGCCGAACTGCTGGATAATGCGGGCATCATTCGCAACAAGTTAAAGGTGAGGGCTGCTATTGGCAATGCGCAGCAGTTTTTGCGCTTGCAGGAAACGATGGGTAGTTTTGACCATTATATATGGCAGTTTACCAACCACCGCACCCTTGTCAACGAATGGAAACATCATCGGGAGATTCCCACCAAAACTCCCGAGTCGGATGCCATGAGCAAAGATTTGACCAAACAGGGATTTAAGTTTGTGGGCAGTACCATCTGCTACGCCTTTATGCAGGCTGCGGGGATGGTGAATGACCACTTGACCGATTGTTTTAGGTATGAAGCGGTGGTTAAGTTATAAGTTATAAGTTATGAGTGGTAAATGGTAAGAAGTAAGTGGTTAGTGGGAGAGCCTTACGACCGATTGTTTTCGTTATGGTGAGGCTTCTTTGACTAAGATTACATGGCCATTACATCTTCGGTTTGTACCTGATATTTTAGGTCATCCAAAATAACCTTTAACGAATCGGCATAAGTCTTGTATTGCTCGACATACTTTTTTCCGATTGGGTCGGCACGAGGGGTTTTTTCTTTGTAGGGATCTACTTGCTTGCCGTTTTTCCAAAACCGGAAACATAGGTGGGGGCCGGTTGCCAATCCTGTGCTGCCTACATATCCTATGACTTGTCCTTGGTGAACCCGCGCTCCTCTTTTAATGCCTTTTGCAAATTTGGACAGGTGGAGGTATTGGGTGGTGTATGTGCCGTTGTGTTTTATTTTCACATACTTCCCGTTGCCTCTTGTATGGGATGCTTCTAAGACCGTTCCATCGCCGATGGTCATAATGGGCGTGCCTTTGGGTGCGGCATAGTCGGTGCCTAAATGGGGTTTGTGGTATTTCAGGATGGGGTGGAAACGCTTCTTGCTGTACTTAGAGGAAATTCGGGTAAACTTTAGGGGCGATTTTAAGAAAGCCTTTTTCAATGATTTACCTTCTTCGTTGAAGTACGCCACCTTTCCGTCTTGATTATATGGAAAGGCGTAAAAGGTTTCTTTGCGATGTTCAAAATAAGCTGCTTTTACCTCGCCCATGCCGATGGGTTCGCCATCAATGAGAATCTCTTCGTAAATGGCTTTGAACTTATCGCCTTTTTGGAGCTTGAAAAAGTCTATGGAATAGGCGAAAATGTTGGACAATTCGGTGGCTAAAGCTGGATTAAGATGATTATTGCTGAGGGTAGCATGTAGCGAACCATAGACTACGCCGGTGGCAAGTTTCAGGCTTCGCTCAATTTCTTTGTGGCAGGAATAGACATGGGGCTGCCCTCTGAAATCAATCACGACATAGTTATGGGGGGACTCTTCGTAAACCCAAAACCTCGCTTTTTGCTCTTCATTGCAAAGCACCCAATAGGATTGGTCGGGCTTTATGTTTTTGTAGTTAAAGGTGCTTTTGGAATTGGTGATGGCAGCATCCACCAATGGGTAAGAGACATTGCAATTGGTGAGGATTTGACCAAGCCCCTCGTTTTTTTGAACCATATCTTGGTGTATGGAGTAACCGCAATCGGGCAGACCAAGGTAGGTGAATAGGTCTTTATCGGTTTTTATACTGACGAAAGCTGTGGTTTCGTCTTCCAATTCCGGGTCTTCGATTACTTCTAAGGTATCTGTTTCGTCGGTTATCAGTTCATCTTCCTCGCTTATCAAAGCATCGGAAATGGAACTGGACATTAAATCATTTGGCGTAAAAAATTGAAAAATCAAGGTGCCTGCTATCATGCCAATCACTAACCCGACAATTGCTATATAGTGCTTCAAAACCCGATTATTTTTGGTTATCGCTTCATTGGGAGGGCAAAATAAGCATTTTTGTTCAAACACCACACTTTTTAACTTCTGAAATCGAGGGGACTTGTGCAAGCAAGTGTGTCGTCAAAGTGTTTTAAAACTCAAACAATGACGTGAGGTTGGGATTAAAATCTTCTACAAGTCTTATTTTGAAAGGCTTTAAAAAGTTGATGTTTGTGTGTTATCAAGCTTCTTGGATAATGAAGCAGCAATTATAAGCAACTGCTTAGCGAACCCGAAGGGTTCACACATTTATAGTAGGGTTATCGGGCGGAAAATGCGACCCCTTCGGGGTCGAACGGGTTTTTTGAATGGCTAAATTCTATAAATGTTATATCCCTTCAGGATAATTGGGCTGTTTCGTTGTCATTAAAACCTGACAGACCGGAATTTTAACTCGATTTAAAACCTACCTCACGTTAACAATGGCTGCAAAGGCTTGATTATTAAACCTGCATAACCAATTTTATTGAGGTATGGAGCGGGTTTTAGCTCAGTTTTCAATGATGCGCCTGACGGCTAAAAAGCGTTTTTGGTAATTGGTTTCACCGGTCGAACTGATTTTGACCCCACTTGACTTTGAAGCGGATGACGAATGAATGAATTTGATGACACAGTCGTTATTTTCAATCACAATGCCTACATGACCGGGTTCGCGAACGGACTTATCTGTTCCGGTAAATACAATAATATCGCCTTTTGCAGCATCGCACTTTGAAACGGGTTTACCGGCCTTGATTTGTTCTTTGGAACTATGGGGGATATTGATGCCGTGTTGTTTGAATACATAGTTGGTAAAACCCGAACAATCAAACCCCTTCGGACTTTTGCCGGCTACGGCATAGGGTGTTCCCATTAGGTTTTGTGCAGTGGTGATTATGTCATCTACATTTCCCGGAGTACCGATAATAACTTCAGGAGGGGGAGGGGGAGTAGGGTCAAAACGCTTGGCACAGTTGCCATACAACAAAGCCTGACCAACTAACAACAAGACTATTTTTGCAGCTAATTTCATGCTTTTTTAGATTTTAGACTTAAGACAAAAGATTTAAGACGTTAGACTTAGTACCTGAGATGTTTGATTTTTGCCTTAAAATTTGAGGCTTGAAACCTAAGATATTTTGATTTAAAACTTAAGATTTAAGCAGAAAAACAATGCGCAAGGGCATTGAATAATAAGCTCAAGTTCTAAATCTAACGTAAGATAGGCATAAAATTGCCGGTAAGCGTTGTTTTTAACAACTTTTAGCTTGTTGGCCTCTTGATTGACCCCAGTTTTTTCTGTAATAGAGTAAAAGGAGGAGTTGAAATAGATAACACAGATATCTCCTTAATCGTAATTGTTTAGCTCCTGCTTCATCTCAATAGGGAGGGGAGTTTTGGTCCCGCAGATTTTCGCTGATGTTTTTTTGTAAAAAAGATCAAATGTGGTTTGGCGGGAATGAGGGATAGTTTGTCCCGCAGATTACGCAGATTTTCGCTGATGTTTTTTGTAAAAAAGATCAAATGTGGTTTGGCGGGAATGAGGGATAGTTTGTCCCGCAGATTACGCAGATTTTCGCTGA
>CALCIK010000126.1 GCA_937907475.1 uncultured Bacteroidota bacterium
AGAGCACTATTCAAAGGCTTCATCCTTATACTCTATGATGGTTTTAAATTTTTCCAAACCTCTTGACATTGTAGAAGGTCCTGGCGGACGTTGGGAGGCAAAGCCACTCCAACCACCAAGCCTTGCAATTATCCAAGCCGCCCAGGATAAGCTTTTTCTTTGGTGAGGGTTTCTTTGCTTTTCTGTATTTCCCTCCACTTTTTGATTAATTTTTTCCAAAACTTTCTCCTCCTGTTCGTCAAACATCTCCGAAATAGGTACAAATACCTTTCCACTACGAACAGACACTAACTTTAGGGCGTCGCTTGCTGTTTTCATATTCAAAATTAGCCATTTTTTGATACTATCTACGTTACGTAATTCTGTACGTTCAAAATCTACTCCGTCTTTTTTCAAAGTTCTGAATAACTGCTCTACCCACCAACGACACTTGTAGGCATTGATTACTCTAAGGGCCTCTTGCAAGTTTGAAACCGGTAACGAGGTCCAAAGTATCCATTCAATGGGATCTTCTCCCACCGGTACGGTACTGGCATCTTCCTGAACCATGACCACAAAAACGGGTGATTTTAGTGGCTTCTTACCACGAGGAGTTGCCCATTCCGTCCGGGCATATTTAATCTGTAGCTTTGCGGTTCGGGCTTTGCGCAAAACCTGTTTGCCTGTTGTTTTGCTAACATGGTTTAAGTTTCTGATGGACACTTCTATTGTGTCGGTAAAGGGCAAAGTAGCCAAGTATTCCCGCACTCGGATGTTTTGACCATCTACGATAATATTTCGATTTTCGCTCATCCTGCTAACGAAATCATTCTTGGGTTCAAGGGATTGCAACGCGTCTATTGTGTCGTAGTGGTCGGAACCCCTATCCATCACATGAATGACCTGCCTAGCGTTATGGTATTGTTGACCTACTTGTTCTGCCACCAATGGCCAAACTGAAAACTCCTTACACTTATACGGCAACGATCTGCGCTTTACACGGGCTTGCGATTTTTCTTTCTTACTACCCACTGCTTTAGGACGATTGTAAATAGCCATGTCTCCAAGACCCAATACCCGCTCTGTCTCTTCCTCTAAACATAAACCGGCATGCACGTACAAACCCGGTGAGCGATTGTCTTCTAATACGCCAGTGGCTTCTTGCCATTTTGACTTATTTCGCTTTTGACAGCTAAACCCGATTGAGGTCGTGTCTGATAAACATAAAACAACTTTGTCACTAATATCCTTCTTGTCGGGCATCGTGCAACGGGCCAATAACTCTTCCACACTAACTCGTTCGTTGCTCACAAATCTATAACAAGCCATCTTTTCTCGCCAATCTTTAAATACTTGACTTATGGACACATTTTGGGCACGACCAGACTCACTAACTATGTAATTAAACCGTTTTTCTAAACGCTTGTCCCCAAATGCAGTTTCCGAAAGGGTGCTTAAATCACAAATTGAACGAGAAATTGGGTGAAAAATTTGAGTTGTTGTTTCCATAACTATGATGTTGATTTAACTGCAATTTTCGTGAAAATTGTGTATAAACCGTAGCCCTTCGGGATAATTGGGCAGTTTCGTTATCATCAAAACCTGACAGACCAGAATTTTAATCCGATTTAAAACCTACCTCACGTTTTCAATAGTAGAAACGCGGCGCGCCACGTTTCTACTTGCAGCCGGCATGACCACCCTCGGCCCCTCCCTTAAACAAATCGGTAACAACTTGTTTCCATAAACACAAAAGGGCAATTGACAATCATAAATTGCCAATTGCCCAATATTTGTTGTGAATTGTGAATTGTAAATCGTCAATCTAAGATCGTAAATTCTTATCAACCAATCGTCAATCGTTAATTGCCTATTGACCATTGACTATTGCCAATTCACCATTCACCATTCACCATTCACCATTCACCATTAACGCACCACCATCAACCTTATCTGCTGCTTCTGTCCATTGGCAGGATGCAACACAGCGTAGTATGTGCCCGGGGTTAACAAGCTCATGTCTATCTCAAACTCGTAGAGGGTATGTGCCTCAGTTGTTCCGTTAAACAATACGGCTACTTCCTTACCTTCGACATTGAAGACCGATAACGAAACTTCTTCGGTAGCGGTGGCGGTAAAGGCAATGGTGGTTAAACCGTCCGATGGATTGGGATAAGCCGATAATACCGTTTCCGTAGCATCGTCTGAGGTCTTGGACGTGCAGTTATTGACCGCAATCACCTTGCTTGCCGTAGATTTACAACCGTTGCTGCCGGTAACCGTTACGTTGTACGTGCCGTCCATTGGCAAGGTCGCACCAACACGGGTAATCGTTGCCCCACTTGCAGTGGGTCCATCGGGATAACTCCAAGCATAGCTCGTTCCGCCGGAGGCAGTCTGAGAAAAGTTCGCTCCCAAACAAACAGTCGAAACGCCGGTGATAACGGCATTGGGCGAAGCTATCACGGTTACGCTTCTGCTTGCCGAAGAGGTACACCCTGCTGCGTTGGTAACGGTCACTTTGTACTGACCGTTCATGGCTGTTGTTGCGCCCGGTCGTTCCATTGTTTCGCCGGTTGCGGTAAACCCTCCCGGGCCGCTCCAAGCATAACTGTCCCCGCCGGTCGCGGTGAAGGTAATGGTCGTGCCGCTACAAACGCTCGTTAAGCCGGTAATGGTTACAACCGGTTTGGCATTGACCGTTACCACCACACTTGCGGTGGATTTACAACCACCCGTACCGGTAACAGTTACCGTATAAGTGCCGCTCATTGCCACCGTTGCATTGGCTCTGCTGATGGATGCCGTTGTTGCACTGAAACTTGGGCCGCTCCATGCGTAGGAGGTGCCGCCCGATGCGGAGAGGATGAGCGTACTGCCGGCACAGATATTGGTGTTGCCCGTGATGACGGCATTGGGTAATGGATGTACGGTAATTGTTCTGCTGTTGGAAGCCGTGCAACCTCCTGCATTGGTTACCGTTACTTTGTAAACACCGCTCATGGCAGGGGTGGCATTTGGAATAGACAAGACATTACCCATTGAACTAAAGCTATTCGGCCCACTCCATTGATAAGTCGCACCGCCCGATGCGGTCAGGGTAATCGTTGCTCCTGCACAATAAGTCAGCGTTCCGGTAATGCTTGCCGATACCGATGAAGTAGCAACCGTTACCGTTACTGCTTTGATTGCCGTACAACCGTTGGCATCGGTTACGGTAACGCTGTATGTGCCACCTGTGCCGGCGGTTGCGGTGCGGGTCATGTTAGCTCCCGTTGCCGTAAAGCCTCCCGGGCCGCTCCATTGATACGTTCCTCCGCCCGTTGCGGTCAGGTTGATGGTGCTGCCGGTACATACTGCGGTAGCTCCGCTGATATTTACCACCGGTGCAGCGTTGACTGTTACTGCCATACTTGCCGTGCCGATACAGCCATTGACATTGGTTACAGTAACAAAGTAAGTGCCACTCATCAAGACCGAAGCATTAGTTCGGGTAATCGTTGAGGCGGTATTGCTATATCCGCCCGGGCCGCTCCATAGGTAGGTTAGGCCACCCGTAGCGGTCAGGCTGAGCGTATTGCCGATGCAGATATTGTTCACACCCGTGATGCTTGCCACAGGGTTGGGATTGACCATAATTAAAGTGGTAATGATGGTCTCGCCACACCCGTTGCCGGCACTGATGGTAACCGTGTAAAGCCCCGACATGTCCATCGTTGCATTGGGTCGGGTTAGCACAGACCCCGAAGCAGAGAATCCGTTAGGACCGCTCCATTGGTAATCGGTTCCTCCATAAGCGGTGGTGCTGATGGTTTCCCCCTCGCAGATGCTGCTCGAAGTACCCGAGATTGAGCCGACAGTCGTATTCCCCTCGTTGATGGTCAGGTTCAGTATTTCGGTTTGGCAACCTTCCGAGTGGGTATAAATGCCTGATGTGGTATAAGTCTGACCGTTCACCGGCCATGTATAACTGACACAAGCATACATATAGGTTGTGTTGGAGGCGTTGCTGCCTGAATTAATCGTCAAATTCAACGTTTCGGTATGGCAACCGGTCATGTAGTTGTAACTGCCGGGAGAGGTATAGGTCTGCCCGTTCACCGCCCATGTATAGCTGTTGCAAGCTGTAACCGAAGTGGTATTGTTAGTAACCGGGGTGATCGTTACCACCACGCTTGCCGTGTTGGTACAGCCGCTACTGTTGGTAACGGTAACGGAATAGGTGCCACTTGTGTTAAACGAATTTTGTGCCTGATTGGGGGTATTACCACCGCTCCACAGGTAACTGCTGCCGCCACTTGCCATCAAGGTAACAATGCCGCAACCGTTAGGTGTGCCGCTGATTAACGGTGTAACCGGATTATACACAGTAACGGTGAACGAACAAGTGCCGGTGTTGCCTGCCTCATCGGTTGCCGTAATGACCACCGTGGTTGTGCCGATGTTGAACGCAGTGCCCGAAGCGGGCGTAGCAACGGATGTAGCTCCGCAGTCATCACCGGGATTAGGAACTGCGAAATACACCGTTGCATAGCATTGACCGGCATCGGTCAACTGCATACGGTTTGGCGAACAATAGGCGACTGGCGGTTGCGTTCCGTTCAGGGTTACGGTAAATGAACAGGAAGAAGTATGGTTTGCCGCATCGGTCGCCGTTACGGTTACGGTAGAAGTGCCGAGATTAAACGTGCTGCCCGAGGCAGGAACGGCTACGGAAGTTGCTCCGCAATTGTCAAACGCGGTGGGTATAGAGTAAGTAACCGCTGTACTGCAAATGCCCGTCCCCAAAGTTTGGGTAATGTTTGTTGGGCATTGGGCAACAGGTGGTTGATTATCGGTAATGGTAACGGTAAATGTGCATGTGCCGGTATTGTTGGCAGCATCGGTAGCAATGACCTGAACCGTTGTCGTGCCCACGTTAAAGTTACTGCCCGAAGGAATTGTAGCAAATTCTAACGGATTACCCGTACAGTTGTCCGATGCAGGAGGGATCGAGTAGGTTATCGCCGCCGAGCATTGACCCGCACTTGCCGGTTGCGTAATGTTCGACGGACAAACGGCAACGGGAGGCTGCGTATCGTTGACCGTTACGGTAAACGAGCAGCTTGTGCTGTTGTTCACTCCATCCGTTGCGGTAAGGGTCACGGTAGTAGTTCCAACATTAAATGAGCTACCGGAATTATGGCTGCTTTGTAATGTCGCACCCGTGCAATTATCGGTCGGAGTGGGCAGGGTGAAAGACACAGCCGCTTGACAGGTATTGAGCGTATTCCCCTGCACGATGTTATTCGGACAGGTCAATACAGGCGCATCGTCGTCGTTCACTGTAAAGGTAACCGTACAACCGGCCGTATTGCTCGATGCATCGGTTACCGTTAGGCTGACAGGAATAGTACTGCCATGCGAAACGCCGGTATAAGCACCCGCAGGGATGCTTTGCACCACCGGAATGGTCGCCAAAGCACAGTTATCGGAAGCTATCACCATCGCCACCAAGTTAGGTATCAACACCTCACAGTTATTGTTGCCCGTGGTGTTCAACACCAAAGGCGGAGTTGGGCAGGTGAATGTGGGCGGTTGATTGTCGGTAACGGAAACGGTAAACGAGCAGGTGGTCGCCAAATTAGAAGCCGCATCTACCCCGCTAAACGTAACGGTGGTTACTCCTTTATTAAAGGATACGTTGTTAATGTTTGCTCCGTCTGCAATGCCGGTCGAGGTACTCACCGTTGCTCCACTAAGGGCAAAACCCCAAGTAGCACCCGGACAGTTATCGTAGATCGGGTCAATTAAGGAATAGGTTGCTGCACAAGTGTTGGTGATATTATTAAAGGACTGATTAGAAGGACAAGTCAAGGTAGGTGCTTGGTTGTCTAACACAGTTACGGTAAACCATACCGTCATTGCCGTATTCGAACCGGCATCCACCCCGTTGAGGGCTACGGTGGTAATCCCTTTGTTAAAGGAAATAACATTGCTGTTACTGCCATCGGCAATGCCGGATGCTGAACCGATTGTAGCACCGTTCAAGGTATAACTCCAGGTGGCCACGCAGTTATCGGTGATCGGGTCGAGGATGATGTAATTGGCAGCACAAGTATTGAGGATGGTATTCAGGATTTGGTTGCCCGGATTGGCCAGTGTAGGGGCATCGTCGTCGTTCACGGTAATCACCACTGTGCAAGTGGTAGTATTAGCCGGAATTGCACTGTCGGTAGCGGTGTACTGAACTGTAATCGTCGCACCGTGATAGACCCCTGTTGTGTAAGCCCCTGCGGGGATGGTCTGTGCTTCGACAATGCTACCCGAAGCCGTGCAGTTGTCGGTTGGGGTAAGCAGGGCTACGTAGTTGGGGATGGTTATTTCGCAACTTGCCCCGGCATTGGTGTTGATGACAGTCGTTGCCGATGGGCAGGTAACCACCGGTGGGTCATCGTCGTTGACGGTAAAGGTTACCGTGCAAGAGGTTGTATTGGCAGGAGTTGCCGCATCTGTTACCGTAACGGTTACGGGAATGGTATTGCCATCCGAAACGCCGCTATAAGCCCCCGCCGCAATGCTTTGAGTTACAGGAACAGCAGCCAAGCCGCAGTTGTCGGCAGCATCGGAAACCATCGCCACCAAGTTGGGAATGGTAACTTCACAACCGTTGTTGCCGGTGG
The DNA here is from genome assembly GCA_937907475.1 of uncultured Bacteroidota bacterium. GTDB lineage: Bacteria > Bacteroidota > Bacteroidia > Chitinophagales > UBA2359 > UBA2359. The sequence goes on from CALCIK010000126.1 coordinate 6,642, forward strand.
TATTGAGTATTAACACAGGCGTTGGGCAAGTAAAGGTCGGCGCATCGTCGTCATTGACGGTAATCGTTACCGTGCAAGTAGTCGTATTCGGAACAGTTGCCCCATCGGTAGCAGTATAATTTACCACCACAGTAGAGCCATCACCACTGACACCGTAAGCCCCTGCCGGAATGCTCTGTGCTTCCACTATACTACCCGAAGCCGTGCAGTTGTCGGTGGGATTTAACATTGTAACATAGTTGGGGATGGTGATTTGACAACTCGCTCCTGTATTGGTATTGATAGTGGTTGTAGCAGCAGGGCAGGTTACGGATGGAGACTGATTGTCAACAACGGTAACGGTTTGGCTGCAAGTAGCGGAATTGCCCACAGCATCGGTAGCCGTCCATATTACGGTCGTGGTGCCAACGGGATAGGTAGTTGGCGCGTTGTTGGTTACTCTTCCAAAAACGCCGTTTACCCAGTTAGAGGTTGTGCCTGATAAAGCAAAATTATTCAAAGTGCCGTTGTTCCCAATTCCGGATGCATTCAAAGCTGTTGTGATACCCGGATTATTGTCATTTGCAATGCCTTGATTGAAATGATAAACTGCCATAAGCCCGGTTTGAGCATTCAATTCTTTAGACATGTCGGATGCAAGTTGTGATTGAGTGCGGACAATGTTCCATATTCTGACTTCATCTATCTTACCCGAAAACCTACCGGACGAATTATCCGTTCTACTTCCTATTTTTAATACCCCGGAACCTGAACTTATATTGCCGGTGTGATTAACTGTTCCTGTAAGAATTCCATTTTCATATACCTTAAGAACAGTGCCATCATAAGTGCCAGCGCAATGAACCCATTGACCGATTGGAAAATTTGAAATTGACCTGACAAAATTATCTCCTGAAGATGTCTCTAAAACATAAGTTAGTTTGTTCTCGTTAATTTCAAGTGTATATTGATTAGGCACCCATTTGTGAATAATAACCCGGTCGTTTAAATCATTAGCATATACCCAAGCCTCTAAGGTTTGAGTTGAAGTTGGTTGCAAGCTTGCACTATGATTTATAACGACCTCATCGTTAGACCCATCAAAACCCAAGGCATTGTTGTATATAATACAATTATCGCTCACCGTTGGCGCAGTCAACGTGGTTGTTCCCGTGCAAAGTCCGGGAGTATTGTTGATGGTAACAGTTCCGGCACAAGTGATGACCGGAGGCTCGTTATCCACCACCGTTACCGTAAAGGAAACAGTAGTAGCATTATTTGTGCCGTCGTTTCCGGTTAAGGTAACGGTTGTTAAGCCTTTGTTGAAAGACAAGACCCCACTGTTTGTTCCATCGGCTATGGTATTGCCCGATGACGTGAGCGTAGTGGCACCGGTAGTTGAATATCCCCAAGTAGCATTGGGGCAATTATCGGATATCGGGTCGGCAATCGTGTAGTTGGCAGCACAGGTGCCTGCAATGACGTTCAAGTTTTGGTCGCCGGGAGTAGCGAGTGTAGGAGGTGTTGTATCGGGTATAATGGTTATCGTTACAGAAGTACTATTCGTACAACCGTTCGAACCCGTTACGGTTACGGTATAAGTATTCGGAGCGATAAAGCTATTGGCGGCAGTGGTGGGAGTTGCCCCGCCGCTCCACGCATAGCTGCTGCCACCCGTAGCGGTTACGCTGATAGAGGTAGTATTGCAAGATAGTTGGGTTGTGCCGGTGTTGTTGGTAATACCGGCGGAAACAGGCGTACATACGCCCGGCACGGTCGTTACACTGCTTGTAGGGCTGGAGGTATTGGTATCAGCATTGCAATTGCATCGGGTCAATACGGTTACGGCGGTGGTTTGGTTGTAAGTGGGTAGTGTGGTACTCCAACTGTTGCCGTTATCGGTAGAATATTCTAAGGTAGAACCGGTGGGGCAAGCGGTTGCGGGCGGGGCTATTACGCCGCCGCTAAGGGCACAACCGGTGCAGGTACTTTGGCTGCTTACTATTGCAACCGGTGCGGCTGCGGTTAAAGTGGAGCAAACTCCCCCTTCATAAGCACCCAAGTCCACCGTAGTGTTTTGTATGCGGGCAGCACCGGTAATATCGGTGGTAATGCCGGAGGGAATGAAGCTGTTATCGCCTGCATCAATGGCGGGACTGCCTACTAGCAGGCGGATGCCGTCATCGGCAGTGCGGTGTATATTATCTGCGCCATCGGGGTCGGTAGCGTTTACAAAGAGGGGGTTGGCGTTGCCATTTGTATTGGGGCAGTTGGTACAACCCGCGTAACCGCCTTGAACTATGGAGTTGTTAATGGTGGGTGAGCCGCTAATTCCTGATGAGATAGGTGGTCCTATATGACCCCAAAAGATGCAGTTATTGACTATGGTGGCAGCAGTAGCAACCATGTCGTCTCCGGATGTGCCGGCGTTATTACCAAAAAAGGTACAGTTGCTAATGTTTGCAGTACCGGTGTATATACCTGCACCGTTACTTCCTTCGTTTTTTACAAAAGCGGAATTGGTTATAGTGGGGGGGGTGGTAGAACTGCTTCGGATTCCACCGCCGTTACTTGACCAGTTAAGGGTAAAGGTACAGTTGCTGATGGTGGGAGAGGAACTACCTACAATAGCTATACCACCACCACTATTACCCAGGTTATCAATAATAGAGCAGTTACTTATCGTAGGCGATGAATTAGTATTTAGTATTCCGCCGCCTGAGTTCCGCGCAATACCGACGACCCCTTCTACGGTAATGCTGCTGCCGCCGTTTGCAATCCCCCCGCTTACCGTAAAGCCGTCTAATATGGTAGTAGCTGCATCGGATACCGATAGTACTACGTGGTAGGCATTGTCTGTAGTTACGCTTACCGTTCCTATATCTCCGCTAAGGATGGTAGGATTGGCGGCTATATCTCTGGTGCCGCCGCCGTTGGGGAAGCCGCCGTACATAGCCACGCCATTAGCAAGGTGGAAGGTAACATCGCGGGCATCGGCGGTGAATATTTCTACACCGCTTAAATAGGGTTTTTTGGTGGGTTTGTAGGTGCCGGCGGCTACGTTGATGGTGGTAACGCCGGGGCAGTTGTGGGCTATGAACAGTGCTTCGTCAAGAGTTTTGAAGGCGGTTGCCCAACTTGTGCCGTTGCCGCTGCTGCTGATGCTTTGGTCCACGTAGAGGGTAGATGGAATTATCGTTACCACAACACTTGCCATAGCCTCACAACCATTAGCACCGGTAACGGTAACAGTATAAGTACCCGATGTGGTAAAGGTATTGGTAGCCGATGTGGGGTCGCTGCCGCCACTCCACAGGTAAGTACTGCCGCCGCTTGCCGTAAGGGTTACGCTGGTGCAGCCGGTGGTTGTGCCGCTTATACCGGCGGTAACAGGCGTACATATACCCGGAACTGTAGTTACACTGCTCGTAGGGCTGGAGATATTAGTATCAGCATCGCAATTACATCGGGTCAATACGGTTACGGCGGTGGTTTGGTTGTAAGTGGGTAGGGTGGTACTCCAACTGTTGCCGGCATCGGTAGAATATTCTAAGGTAGAGCCGGTGGGGCAAGTGGTGGCGGGCGGGGCTATCACGCCGCCGCTAAGAGCACAACCTGTGCAGGTGCTTTCGCTGCTTACTATGGCGGGGGGAGCGGCTGCGGTTAAATCGGGGCAACAGGTTTCTTCTGTTACCACCACCGGTGTTGCTTCAGCGGTACAGCCATTGGCAGCCGTTACCACTACCGTATAAGTACCGGGGGCACTAACTTCCAAACTGCTGCTGCTGCCTATACACGGTGCTTCAAATTTCATGACGGTAGTTTTAAAGCCATTTCCCCCATCCCTGTAAGCCACATACGGGGTGCTTCCGTTGAAGACTAAACTTTGGTAAATTGCCTGCCCTGTCGAAAATCCTGCACTGCCTACGTTTTCCCAATTGCTGCCGTTGTAGCGCATCACTGTGGTTCGGTTGCCATTTGCTACATCCTGATAAGCCACGTATGGGGTACTGTCGTTGAAGGCTAAACTTTGGTGATTTGCCGACCCTGCCGAAAAGCCGGCAATGCCCACGTATTCCCAAGTGCTGCCATTGTAGCGCATCACGGTGGTTCTGCCGCCATTTGCATTATTCCGAAAAGCCACATAAGGCGTACTGCCGTTGAAGGCTAATCTTGGGTAATCTGCCCCTCCTGCCGAAAAGCCGGCAATGCCTATGGTTTCCCAAGCACTGCCGTTGTAGCGCATCACGGTGGTTTTATTGCCATTTGTCCCATCCTGATAAGCCACATACGGGGTACTGCCGGTGAAGGCTAAACTTTGGGACGCTGCCGCCCCTGCCGAAAAGCCGGCATTGCCTATGTTTTCCCATGCCGTGCCGTTGAATTTCATCACCGTGGTTCTGCCGCCATTTCCATCATCCTGATAAGCCACATTGGGGGTACTGCCGTTGAAGGCTAAACTTTGGTACTGTGCCGTCCCTGCCGAAAAGCCAGCAATGCCTACGGTTTCCCATGTGCTCCCGTTGTAGCGCATCACGGTGGTTTCAAAGCTATTTGCTCCATCACTATAAGCCACATAGGGAATACTGCCGTTAAAGGCTAAACTTTGGTACTGTGCCGTCCCTGCCGAAAAGCCGGCATTGCCCACGTTTTCCCAAGCACTGCCGTTGTAGCGCATCACGGTGGTTCGATTGCCATTTGCAACATCCTGATAAGCCACGTATGGGGTACTGCCGTGGAAGGCTAAGCTTTGGTACCCTGTCCCTCCTGCCGAAAAGCCGGCGCTGCCTACGGTTTGCCAGAGGGCATTGTTGGTATTTTGCCAGCAGTAGGTGGCACCCGGCTGTTCGTCTATGCTGAGGGTGGTGCTACCTCCGGCGCAAAAGGTGGTAGTCCCCGTGATGACGGGGGCAGTGGGCGAGGTACATACGCCCGGTACCGTCGTTACACTGCCGGTAGGGCTGGATATATTGCTATCAATATCACATACGCATCGGGTCAATACGGTTACGGCGGTGGTTTGGTTGTAAGTGGGTAGTGTGGTACTCCAACTGTTGCCGTTATTGGTAGAATATTCTAAGGTAGAGCCGGTGGGGCAAGCGGTTGCGGGCGGGGCTATTACGCCGCCGCTAAGGGCACAGCCGGTGCAGGTGCTTTCGCTGCTTACTATGGCGGGGGGAGCGGCTGCGGTTAAATCGGGGCAACAGGTTTCTTCTGTTACCACCACCGGTGTTGCTTCAGCGGTACAGCCATTGGCAGCCGTTACCACTACCGTATAAGTACCGGGGGCACTAACTTCCAAACTGCTGCTGCTGCCTATACACGGTGCTTCAAATTTCATGGCGGTGGTTTTGCTACTGTTTCCTCCATCTCGATAAGCCACATACGGGGTACTACCGTTAAAGGCTAAACTAATGTAAGATGTCTGCCCTGCCGAAAATCCTGCACTGCCTACGTTTTCCCAAGTGGTGCCGTTGTAGCGCATCACGGTGGTTCTGTCGCCATTTCCCCAATCCCGATAAGCCACATACGGGGTGCTACCGTTGAAAGCTAAACTTTGGTAATTTGCGAATCCTGCCGAAAAGTTGGGATTGCCTACGTTTTCCCAAGCACTGCCGTTGAAGCGCATCACGGTGGTTCCCAAACCCGCATAAGCAACATACGGGGTACCGCCGTAGAAGGCTAAACTTTGGCCTGATGCTACCCCTGCTGAAAAGCCGGCATTGCCAACGGTTTCCCAAGTGGTGCCGTTGTAGCGTATCACAGTGGTTTTATTTGCTCCATCCCGATAAGCCACATACGGGGTACTGCCGTTAAAGGCTAAACTTTGGAAGTCTGCCCCTCCTGTCAAAAAGCCGGCATTGCCTACGGTTTCCCAAGTGCTGCCGTTGTAGCGCATCACGGTGGTTTTATTGCCATTTGTCCCATCCTGATAAGCCACATACGGGGTACTGCCATTGAAGGCTAAACTTTGGAAATTTGCCTGCCCTGCCGAAAAGCCGGCATTGCCTACGTTTTCCCAAGCGGTGCCGTTGTAGCGCATCACGGTGGCTTTACTGCTATTTGCCGCATCCCGATAAGCTACATACGGGGTACTGTCGTAGAAGGCTATACTTAGGTCATCTGCACCTCCTGCCGAAAAGCCTGCACTGCCTACTGTTTCCCATGCACTGCCATTGTAGCGCATGACGGTGGTTTTGCCGCCATTTCCCGCATCCCGATAAGCCACATACGGGGTACTGCCGAGGAAAGCTATTCTTTGGTAGAATGCCGACCCTGCCGAAAAGCCTGCACTGCCTACGGTTTGCCAAAGGGCATTGTTGGTATTTTGCCAGCAGTAGGTAGCACCGGGCTGCTCGTCTATGCTGAGGGTGGTGCTGCCTCCGGCGCAAAAGGTGGTAGTCCCTGTGATGACGGGGGCAGTGGGCGAGGCACATTCTCCCGGCTCGGTGGTAACGCTACTTGTAGGGCTTACCGTATTGCTATCAATATCACATACGCATCGGGTCAATACGGTTACGGAGGTGGTTTGGTTGTAGGTGGGTAGCGTGGTACTCCAATTAGTGCCGTTATCGGTAGAGTATTGCAGGGTAGAGCCGGTGGGACAGGCGGTAGCGGGTGCGGCTATCACCCCGCCGCTAAGGGCACAGCCAGTGCAGGTGCTTTCGCTGCTTACTAATGCGACGGGGGCGGCTGCGGTTAAATCGTGGCAAACTCCACCTTCATAAGCACCCAAGTCCACCGTAGTGTTTTGTATGCGGGCTGCGCCGGTAATATCGGTGAGTTCAGTAACTACCGAATTGTCGCCTGCATTGATGGCAGGGCTGCCTAATTGCAATCGGAGCCCGTCATCGGCGGTGCGATGTATATTATCTGCTCCGTCAATATCTGCGGCATTTACAAAGATCGGGTTGGTCGCGAATATATTTCCTGTAGCCGCAACACCTATACCATACGGTGGGTTTGCATCGGTAGTATAATTAGAACTCGCAAATTGTAACAGGTTATTTACAAAGGTATTATCATTAGTGCCATCCGCATAATAATCTGCGCCTAGTACGTTAGGATCAGTTCCAATTTTATTGCCCCAAAATATATTATTCGAAAGCGTGTTTGTGCCGTCAAAGGTATAAATCCCGCCGCCATCAAAGGATGCTGAATTACCCGAGAAAGTGTTATTGATGAGTGAGTTCATACTTTCGATGATATACATCCCGCCGCCAAAATTAGCTGAATTCCCGGAGAAGGTGTTATTCGCGAACGTGTGAGTGCCTAAAAAGGTGTAAATTCCGCCGCCATCAAAGGAAGCTGAATTCTCCGAGAAAGTGTTATTCGTGAGCGAGTTCATACCATCGTAAATATACAACCCGCCGCCAATTTCAGCTAAATTCCCGGAGAGCGTGTTATTCGAAAGCGTGTTTGTGCCTTCAAAGGTGTAAATTCCGCCGCCATCATAGATTGCTGAATTCCCTGAGAAAGTGTTATTCGTGAGCGAGTTCGTCCCTTCGATGATATAGATCCCGCCGCCAAAAAAATCTGCTAAATTACCGGAGAAGGTGTTATTTGTGAACGAGTTCATACCTTGGATGATATACATCCCACCGCCTTCTGAATATGCGGAATTCCCCGAGAAAGTGTTATCCGTGAGTGAGTTCATTCCTTCGATGCTATACATTCCGCCACCCGAAAAAGCTAAATTCCCAAGGAAGATGTTATTCGTTAGGGTGTTCGTACCATAGTAGGTAGCAATTCCACCTCCGTTTCCAACTTCAATATCATTTCCATTGACCGTAATAGTACCCGATTCGTTTGCATTACCGCCCGTGATGCTGAAGCCGTCAATTGTAACACCGATGCCGTCTATGCTTGATGCTGAGGCAAGCACAACATGGTAAGTATTGTCTGAATTATCGATTACTGTGCCAATATCGCCGCTAAGGATGGTGGGATTTGCGACTACATCTTGACTGCCCCCGCCATTGGGGAAACCACCGTAAATGGCTATACCATCGGGCAGGTGGAAGGTAACATCGCGGTCATCGGTGGTGGTCATTTCTACACCATTTTCGTAAGGCTTTTTAGTAGGAATATAAGTGCCGGCAGCTACGTTGATGGTGGTAACGCCGGGGCAATTGTGGGCTATAAACAGGGCTTCGTCAAGGGTTTTGAGTGCGGAAGCCCAACTTGTGCCATTGCCGCTGCTGCTGATGCTTTGGTCCACATAGAGGGTGGTGGCACTGGGGCAAGCTACAGAAAAGGTTGCTTTGTAATTATTGCTTGAGTTTGATAAGTATTGTGTGCCAACAGTTGTGGTGGCATCAGAGAAGATTTCTATGGTGTAATTACCGGGCGTTAACCCCGATAAGACGTTGATGTTTTTAGTGAGGTCTTTCCATTGTTGGTCTTGACCACCGCAGCCATTGTTAAAACCGCTCAAATACCCAATGCTTGTGCCAATAAAAGAGGGGGGTGTATCGCCGGTTTTGTAAATGCGGTAATTTAAAGTAGTAGCGGAGATATCGGCTCCGCCGCATTTCCAAACATTGTGTTCGGCACCTTTTAATACTAATGTATTTGCGCTAAGGGTAAAGGTGCCTAAGTTAGCACCATCTAATCCAGGATTAACACCGCAACTTGTGCTACTAAACATGCAGTAATACGCATCAGAACCGCTATTGATGCTAAAAACAGAGTATGAACTATTAAAGCCTGCCGATTGGGCAGTTAATTGTTGCCCTGTAAAAAATGAAAAGGCGGCTATTATGGAGAATAACAGCATGAATGACGATACAAGTTTGGTTGGTGGGAGCATATTCTTTAATTGTAAGTTAAAAGATTTAAGTTTGCGAAGTTGCTTAAGTGTATAAATTATATAGTAAGGTGATGGCATGCCTTGTAAAAGGTTTATGTTTGGGAAAATTGATTTTCAAAGGGCAGTTATACAGTATGTTTTGACAGCAATACTATTTATTTAAAAAACTTGTATTTGCTCGCAAAGATAGTTTTCTTGCACTATATTTTTATTTTTTTTTACCTTTTTCACAAGTACTTACCAAACTATTGTATTAACGTAAGATTGCGATTAGCAATCAATTTTTGCTCACCCCCTCCCCCACTCTCTCAAAAATGCAACATCATGGATGGTTTATACCAAGATTTGTCGCAACATTTTTGGCAAAAAGAGGGAGTATGAGCAGCGTGATGACTAAAGTATAGGTAAAATGGGTTAGCGTAGAAACATGGCACGCCGCGTTTCTACTATTGATAACATAGGGTTTGGGGGCTAAGATAATACCAACCTAACCTCCTGATTAGTTCGCGATTGAGTTTTGTTGATAGGCAGACGGGTGAACGCCAAAACGCTCTTTAAACTGGGCAGAGAAATACTTGATATCCGAATACCCGACAGCATACCCCACTTCCTTGATAGTGGCATAACTGCCTTGGTACAAAAGGTCTTTTGCTATTTGTAACCGCATTTCGCGCAGGTATTGGTGGGGTGCCAATCCGGTGAGTTGTTTAATCCGGCGGTGAAATTGGCGTTGACTCATGTTCAGTTTGTCGGCAGCCCAATCCATATCAAACTGAGGTTCGGTGAGGTATTGGGTAAATACCTTTTCTACTTCTTCCAACCAAAGCGCGTCTGCACTACCCATCACGGGTTGTTTGCTATCGGAGGTTTCGTCAACATTAGTAATATTGGAGTGGAACGTTTCCATCCGTGCAAAGTAATTGGCGAGCAGGTTATCTATTCGGGCAATCAGTTCTTCTTCTTCAAATGGCTTGGTCAGGTAATCGTCCACCCCTATGCGCAGTGCTTTTAGTTTTACCTTTAGGTCTTCGCGGGCGGTGAGCATAATGACCGGAATATGCCGAAGGTTATCGTGGCTTTTTACTTTTTCGAGCAACTGAAACCCGTCCATCACCGGCATCATAATGTCCGAAAGAATGAGGTTGGGCAGGGTACCCGCAAGAAGCAGTTCCCAAGCCTCTTTGCCATTTTCGGCATTGATGACTTTATACTTGTCAGTCATTAAGATGTTCAAGTAGTTCCGGAGGTCGTGATTATCTTCTATGACCAAAATAACCGGTTTGCTTGCGCTTGCTGTTTTGTTGGAGGTATGGGGTAATGAACTGCCGTTATTACCTGTTTCGGAGGAAACCATGTCAATATTATCTATTGGCAACATGGCCACCACTATATCGGGCTGAGCGATTTTTTTGGGGAATTGAAAATAAAAAGTACTGCCTCTCCCCCATTCGCTTTCTACCCAAACCGTTCCCCCCATGAGTTGTGCCAATTCCTTACATAAGGATAACCCTATGCCACTGCCGCCCTGTGTGGGGGCGTTGTGCAGTTTAGATTGGTAAAAACGGTCAAAAATAAATGGCAGGTCATCGGGATGAATACCTGTGCCTGTATCGGTTACCTTTACCATCAAATCACCGCCCATATCTTCCACCGTTAGTTGCACGTTGCCGCCTTGCGGGGTAAATTTCAAGGCGTTGGACAAAAAGTTAAAGACGACTTTCTCTAACATGCCTATGTCTGCCATGATATTGAGCTGTGGGTCGGCATGGAACACCAATTCCACTTCAATCGCTTTGTTATTTCCCGATGAATTAAATTGAGAAAGCAAAGACAGTACGAACTGGTGAAAATTGATACCTGTTTCCTTTACCTCCAAATACCCCATTTCCAACTTCGAAAGGTCTAAAATCTCATTCACCAATTTGAGCAATTGTCTTCCGTTTCGATAGACATACTTTAGGAGTTGTTGATCTTGTTGTGCCCAATGTTCCCGTTTGAGTAACGAGGCGACGGGCCCGATAATGAGCGATAAAGGGGTGCGCAACTCGTGGCTTACGTTGGCAAAGAAGCGCGATTTTTGACGTTCGAGCATTTTAAGTTCCTCTGCCTGTTGTTCAATGGTGATTTTGTCCATCAAAATCTGATGGGTTCTTTCTTCCACAATATGCTCCAGTTCATTCTTTCGTTGCCTGAGCAGTATCGTGCGTCTGCGATAATACAAGTAAGAACCGGCAACCAACACACAGACCGAAAGCAATAAAAACCAGACCCGCAGGTAAATCGGTTTGACCACTTGCACCTGAAGCGTAAGCGTATTGGACGACCATTGACCACCTGGGGTTTGCCCTTTAATTCGTAATTGGTGTTTGCCGTAAGGCAGGCTGCTAAAATTGACCACGTTTTCTTTTTGGTAATGCCAATCGCGGTCTATATCGTCAATTTTATAGGCGTAGCGGTTTTTACCGGCATCGGCATAATTGAGCAGCATAAATTCCAACTTGAAAAAACGGTCTCGAGGCAATAAAGTAATGGCCTTGTTTTGAAGCATTGCTTCTATTTTATCTTTGGAAACATTGCCTCCCTCGGTAAATTGCTGATAATCGGTAATCACCAACGGCAGGTTTTCCTCCGATTTGGTATCGGAAAAAGTGTTCGGATGAAAAACGGTTATCCCATTTAACCCCCCGAAATACAAGGTACCATCGGCAGCCTGATAATGCGAAACACGGTTAAACTCGTTGTGTGAAATGCCATCAGCGGTCAGGTAGGTCTGTGTGCGGGTGCTGTATTTGTTAAAGCGCATCAATCCATAATCGCTCGGTAGCCAAAGATTGTCGAATGTATCGGGAGATACTGCATAGATAACATTATTGCTAAGTCCGTGGATGGAAGTAAACTGTTCGTATAGCCCCGATGAGGGGCGATAAGCGTTTAACAACAGTTCGGCGTTGTTCTGCCGGTTTAACGGTTTCCCTTTGTTCCAATGAACCAATCCCGAACCATTTGTGCCTATCCAATAGGAGCCGTCCGGGTCTTCGTAAACGTTTAGGAGGTTATCGAATGGAAAGTAATACTCGTTTTTACCTCCTGACCAATACCGGCTTAAAATTTTACCGGTTTGAATGTCCAATATATACAAACCGCCATCGGTGGTCAGCCAAGTTTGACCATTTTGGTCTTTAAAAAACTGATAAGCAAAAGAAACCGACCCATTCAGTTTTTCGAGCGGAGGAAACCAAACCGTTTTGCTGCCATCCCAATAACCAATTTCACCATTGTCCAACGAAAACCAAATCTTCCCAAAGTCATCTTCATAAAACGTCCAAATACGGTAAAACATCCACTTGTCGTTGCGACCGGTTAGTTCCACTTTTTCATAATCCAAGGTAGCAGGGTTAAATTTAATCAAGTAGTTCTCGCTCTGATAGTACAAAAACCCCTTTCTATCTTTAAAGAGTGCTACAAAATAATTACCAATTGGCAACTTGTCCTGATGATGATCGGACTGATTTACCAATGCCGCTTTACCTGTATCATGGTCAATCTTCCATAGGTTAAACTTATTGTCCTGTACCACCCAAATATTGCCCGCATCATCTTTGACTATATTGCGGGTGGCAATTCTTTCATTACTTTCGTTGTAAAGCAGTTTTGAAAAATTATTGGGCTTTAGCAAAATGAGATGTAAACCAAACTGAGTCCCCAACCACAGTCTGCCACTCCTGTCATGAAAAATGTCATTCACATAAGTGATGTTGTCAAAACTGTTTCCCGAAACCAATCTGCCGGTCGAATCGGCAGGAAATCCAATAAAAGCTATGCCCTGCTCATTTTCCCCTGCACTCATCCACCAAACATTTCCATGTTTTCTCACGTTAAATAAATAATTCCAAGACCTCGTGTTCAACCCGTTATTGGCAAACAATTGTTTAGTGGCTGTATCTTTCAGTTGTCTGCCGTCAGGAGTGATGTGGTAAAATTGATTTTCTTTACCACTCTGAGCGATCAAATAATGGCAATTACCCTGTTCGTCAAAATCTAAAATCGTTGAAAAATCGTGATCCGTATGTTCAAAACGTCTGACTACCGTACCGTTTTGATCATAAGCCAACAGGGTAGTGGTGCCTCCCGGCTGTCCTTTACCGGTATAAGCTACATTGATAATCAGCCAAATTAACCCGGTAGGCGAACAACGAATAACCTGACCTATGATGGGTGTTTCTTCGCATATTGGTATCGTCTTGAATTTACCATCGTAAATAATTAGCTCTTTATATTTTGTAAGCAAAACAAGGCGGCCGGCAGTATTCTGGCAAATACTCAATAAATCATTAGGCTTAAAAGGAGCATCACCTCCAAAAGATTTTTCAAAAGATTCTACCTTTTCAGTAACCGGGTCAAATATATCAATACTTCCAATTTCCCCATACGAACGATGTTCTGTCGAAATCAGCCACATCCGGCCTTTTACGTCTTCTGCTATTTTGGTGATAATGTTCGATTGAAGTCCGGCTGTTTCTTTGGTGTACCACTTAAAATTAAGCCCGTCAAAACGGTTAAGCCCGTATTTTGTGCCCAACCAAATCAGGTTTTGCCGGTCCTGATAGACACATTGCACATCGCGATGCGACAAGCCATCTTCAATACCGTAATGAGTGGTTTGAACAAGATATTCTTGTGCAACTAATCGCGGGGCAATCAATAGCCAAAGTAATAGGCAATAGACCCTTACATGAAGGGTCTTATTTATACTGTGTTGCATTCAGGCCGGTTAGTTAATTTCTCTGCTCTTGATCTCTGCATATTGAATGCCCTATTTGTTAAAGTCTCCGTATAACAACCAAAACTACATTCGGTGCAAATAAAAAAAGCAACAAATATTTACAATTTTGGTGTATTACAATCCTTTCTTCGCAAATTAGTGCCTCCTCGCGCTAAAATTTTACAATACTGTTGCAATTGTCAATAGACGATAGACATTAGACGTAAGATTTTAGACTTAAGATATTAGACTTTAGACCTAAGACTTACAACTTATAACTTACTTTTGTACAATTGGGGATCACTACAAAAGTTTTAAAAAAACAGCTTCAGAAATTTTAGCTTGTTTCAAAATTTCTGAAAGTGTACTTTTCTTAATAGGGCGATGAGCTGAACTGTAATTCGTAAAGTTTTTTCAGAAGTGATTTTTTCCAACCGAATATGAGGTCCTTTTGCCTTATCACAACCCACCCATCTCTCTGAAATGCAAAAATGACTGTTGTATAAGAAAGCGATGGCAGATTCTTCATAATACAACACTTTCTAAAATAGCGTTCTCCGGAATGCTATCACTTGTATCCTCCAAATACAATTCAATTGCTTCTTTGATATTCATCAGACTTCTTCATAAGTATCCCCTTCGCTAATACAACCGGGCAAAGCAGGCACTGTAATGGTAAATCCGCCTTCTTCTGAAGGAATTAAAACTACTTGGATTGTCATGATTAAATTAATTCAAGAGTGATTGGCAGTATATTGTAAGAATGTTTAGTCTAATTGCCCGAAATGCGCGGTAAAGTGTCTTAGGAACTGTGGTTCTTTGGTAATCTTTAACCCTCGTACATGTTCTTTGGTTGCCAGAATTTCATCAAACACCTCTACCACGTAATCAATATGCGATTGGGTATAAACCCTTCGCGGGATGGCAAGCCTGACCAATTCCATTGGGGCAGGGATAAGGTTGCCCAGTTCGTCGTACTTTCCAAACATCACCGAGCCTATTTCCACACTTCGTATGCCGCCAATCCTGTACAACTCGCATACCAAAGCCTGACCCGGATATTCATGGACGGGAATGTGAGCGTAGAGTTTTTTGGCATCTATATACACCGCATGTCCGCCAACGGGGTAGATGATGGGCACCCCCTTTTCTAATATGCGCTCGCCTAGATATTGGGTGCTGGTTATTCGGTATTTAAGGTAATCGGGGTCGAACACTTCTTCAAGGCCCACGGCCACCGCCTCCATATCCCTGCCCGATAAGCCCCCGTAAGTGGTAAAGCCTTCGGTGATAATGAGCAACTGCATACAGGCATCCGATAGCTCGTTGTTTCGCAATGTCAGAAAACCGCCCATGTTGACCAATCCGTCTTTCTTGGCACTCATCACCGCCGCATCGGCTAATGAGAACATTTCCTGTGCAATTTCGCGATAGGTCTTGTTTTCGTAACCTGCTTCGTTTTGATGAATAAAGTAGCTGTTTTCGGCGATACGGCAACAGTCGAGAACAAACAAGATTTTGTTGTTCCGGCAAATGCGGCTCACCTCGCGGGCGTTTTGCATACTGACCGGTTGCCCGCCGCCGCTGTTGTTGGTTACGGTTAAAATGACCCCTGCAATGTTTTGAGCACCCAATTGTTCAATCTGTCTTTCCAATTCGACCGTATCTAGATTTCCTTTAAACGGATAGGATGAAGCATAGTCTTTGGCTTCGGGAACCGGTATATCAATAGCGGTTGCGCCGCTGTATTCGATATTGGCGCGGGTGGTATCGAAATGGGTATTGCTGAAAAAGTATTTACCCTTGCCGCCGATATAGGAATATAATATCCTTTCGGCAGCTCGCCCTTGGTGGGTGGGTAATATATGCGGCATACCGGTCAGTTTGTGTACTGCTTTTTCGAACCGCTTCCAACTGCGGGCACCGGCATAAGATTCGTCTGCACGCATGATGGCAGCCCATTGATTGCTGCTCATGGCCGATGTGCCACTATCGGTTAAAAGGTCAATAATGACATGCCGAGAAGATAAGAGGAAGGGGTTGTAGTGTGCGTCATGCAAATACTGTTCGCGCTGCTCCTGTGTGCTCATGGTAATCGGCTCGACCGTTTTAATACGAAACGGCTCAATGATGGTTTTAAATTTCATGGTTAGAATAGTTTAACTGCAATGATACGGAAATTCAAACGGATTTGCGATTTAAAGACGTTGGACTTTAGATTTAAGACATCAGACTTAAGACGTAAGACATCAGACTTAAGACTTAAGACGTAAGACTTAAGACGTAAGACTAAGATTGAGATTGCCCTAATATCTAATTCGCTCAGTACAAGTTGGCTATTGCCTATTAAGAAAGAACCCACCACAACCACTAGATTTAAGACTTAAGACTTAAGACGTAAGACATTAGACTAAGATTGAGATTGCCCTAATATCTAATTCGCTCAGTACAAGTTGGCTATTGCCTATTAAGAAAGAACCCACCACAACCACTTAGTTCGACAAGCTCACTAACCTCTTACCACTTAGTTCGACAAGCTCACTAACCTCTTACCGCTTACCACTAAAAAAGAATCCCCCTGCGCCCGGAGTTATCCAAAGCACAAGGGGATTTTTCAATTGTGAATAGTGAATTGTCAATCGTCAATTTACTACTGACAATTCACAATTCACTATTGACTATTCACATTATCTCACCACCATCAACCGTAGTTGTTGGGTAGCACCATTAGCTCGACGCAACATGGTGTAATAAGTGCCCGAAGGCAAATCGTTAGTATCTAAAACAAATTCGTATGCGGTGTCGGTTTCGGTCATACCGTTAAACAAGACAGCTACTTCCCTGCCATCAACGGCAAATACGGACAAGTTCATTTGCTCTGCTTTGAGGGCGGTAAAGGTAATCGTTGTAACCCCGTTGGTTGGGTTGGGATAAGCGTGTAGGGTTTCAAAGTCGAGTTCTTCATCGCCGTTTTTACAGGCGGCTACGGTTACATAGACACTTGCCGTTGATTTACAACCGCCGCTTCCCGTAACTGTTACGGTGTAAGTACCGGACATTGCTACAGTTGCTGCGGTTCTCAATACGCTGTTACCCACGCGGGTATAACCTCCCGGGCCACTCCAGTTGTAATTACTACCACCGGAAGCCAAAAGCGAGATAGTGCCGTTGGTGCAAACATTGAGGTTGCCGGTAATGACGGCATTGGGAGCTGCAACCACTGTCACGTTTCGGGTGGCAGTTGAAATACAACCCGCACTTGCTGTAACGGTTACCAAATATGCTCCTGCTACGGGTGGTGCGCTGATAGCAGAGGTAGAGGCGGTAAAGCCTCCAGGTCCTGTCCAACTGTAAGCAACCCCTGCTGTAGTGGCGGTGAGTAAAACGTTGGCATTAGAGCAAACACTCGTTGCACCGGTTACATTCGCTGTTGTTGGAGCGCTCACGGTGACGGAGCGACTCGCCGATGCTGTGCATCCTCCTGCATTGGTAACCGTTACCTTGTATTGACCTGCCATCGTGGAATTTGCGTTGGGACGAACCAATGAGGGACCGCCTGTGGCTGTGAAACTATTCGGGCCACTCCAAACATAAGAAGTCGCTCCGGCAGGAGCGGTTATTGTGATAGTGCCGCCCGAACAAATAGAGGTAGTGCCGCCTAGCGTTGCAGAAGGCATCGCGTGTACCGTTACCATTATATTTGCCGTACCGGTACAGCCGATAGCATTACTAACAGTCACTGAATAAACTCCCGACATAGTGGTAGTGGCACCTGTTCGGAGGATGCTATGTGCCGTTGAAATAAAGCCATTTGGCCCTGCCCATTGGTAACTGTTACCGCCGGATGCAATGAGGTTGATAGAACCGCCTACACACACGTTAGTCGTACCCGTTACACTTGCGGTGGTTGAATTCACCGTTACATCTCGGCTTGAAGAGGTAACACAGCCATTCGCATTGGTAGCATAGACGGTGTACGTGCCCGACATAGTCAGAGTAGCATTTGTGCGAGTAAAGGAGGCAGTCGTGCTTGAGAAGCCATCAGGACCTAACCATAAATACGAAACTGCTCCAATCGCAGAAGCCGTAAGGCTGATATTACCTGAAACACAGGTGTTGGTGTTTCCTGCAATACTAACGTTGAAGCTGCCTCCAAATATGGATACCGTAGTAGATAGCACCGTATAACAGCCTATTCCATCGGAAACGGTTACGGTATAGGTGCCGGCCATATTGTCGTTGGCACCACTTCTAAACAGTGTAGCGCCACTTGAGGTATAGCCATTCGGTCCACTCCACTCATAAGTAACACCGCCCGAAGCTATCAGCACCAAATTATCGTCTTTACACACTACCGTGTTACCCGATATGCTTGCATCGGGTGCATCATTGACCCCTACCGTTACATCATATACCGTACTGCATCCATATTCATTGGTTACCGTAACACTATATACACCAGATAAGGAAAGTGTTGCATCACTAAAGTAAACATTGGCCGTAGTAGCACTAAAGTCATTCGGGCCGCTCCAAGAATATGTGCCGCCACCGGTTGCCGTAAAGTCAATAACACCACCCTCGCAGGCGTTTGTAACACCATTCACACTTACTTCAGGTAAAGCATGTACGGTTACTTCGAAACTCGCCGCTCCGGTACATCCGTTTTCATCGGTAACGGTTACGCTATATGTGCCGCCTTCGGTTGCGGTGATGGTTTGTGTGGTGGCATTTCCACCCAAAGCATTCCATTCGTAGCTGTTGTATTCGCCGGCATCCAATCCTACGCTTTCTCCTTCGCAGAAGGTGGTCGCACCATCGGCAGTTATTTCGGGCGTGGGTAGCGGATTCACCACTACCGTAATTTCGGCAGATGAGGTGCAACCGTTTTCATCGGTTACCGTTACCGAGTAAGTACCTGCTTCGTTCACCGTTACCGTTTGGTCGGTCGAACTGCCTGCATTAGCACTCCATTGGTAAGCAGCATAATCACCGGCATCTAAATCTACGCTTTCGCCTTCGCAAAAAGTTGTTGAGCCGCTCGGAGTGATAGAAGTAGTGTAAGCCAACCCTACCATGACCGTAGCCGAACAGGTAGAGGTGTTTCCACTACCATCAGTTGCAGTTAGGGTTACCGTATTCGTTCCTTGATTGGCGCAGGTAAACTCGGTTGGGTCTAGTGACAAGTCGAAATCACAATTGTCGCTGCTGCCGTTGTCTATATCTTCGGTGCTGATGCTGACCATGCCGTTTTCGTCTAATGTTACCGATAGGTTATGGCAAACTGCGACCGGGGCTTCAGTATCTACCACAGTAACCGTTGCCGTACAAACACTGCTGTTGCCGTTATTGTCATATACGGTCAGGGTAACGGTGTTTTCACCAATATCATCACAGTCAAACGAATTTGGTTCGGCTGTTAAACTGTATATGCCGCAAGCATCGTTGCTGCCATCGTCTATATCACTTCCTTCAATGCTTGCCGAGTTGTTCTCGTCTAAATCAACACTAATGCTCTGACAAATTGCTGACGGTGCTGTGTTATCGCTTACATTAACCGTTGCCGAACAGGTGGAAGTATTTCCATTAACATCCGTTGCGGTAAGGGTTACGGTGTTACTGCCCACATCGTCGCAATCAAAATCGCTAACATCTAAGGATACACCGTCTAATCCGCAGTTATCGCTACTGTCGTTGTTGATATCGCCGGCACTAATGCTGACATTGCCCGATGCATCTAAGTCCACACTAATTCCTTGACAAACCGCAGTAGGTGCTTCATTGTCATACACCATAACACTTGCACTGCAAGTAGAAAAGTTGCCGTTACCGTCATGTACCGTCAATGTAACCGTGTGACTGCTGCCAACATCGGAACAACCAAAAGTAGAAGGCGAAACGGAATCATTATACACATAGCCACAATTGTCAGAACTATACCAAAGTACATCTTCGGGAGTAACCGTTACAAAAGTTCCGCTCAGATATACCGCAACTTCACCGGGTTGACAGGCAACCGTAGGAGGTGTAACATCCTGAACCGTTACCGTAAAGCTACATTCAGCCGTTAATCCGCTATCATCGGTTGCTAAATATGTCACTGTGGTTGTGCCCAAAGCAAAGTACTCACCGCTGTCCGAGCCTTCGGTTTGCGAAACGCTAAACCCGCAATTGTCTGTTGCTGTAGGTTGGCTCCAAGTGGCTATGCCAAGGCAAGATTCATCGGCATCCACGGTGATGCTTTCGGGGCAGTAGGTAAAGGTGGGTGAAGTAACATCAGTTACTGTAACCGTTGCCGAACATGTGCTAACGTTACCGTTGCCGTCATTGGCAGTCAGTACGACTGTATTGGAACCGGTATTATTGCAGGTAAACGTGTTAGGACTGACCGACACTAAATTCACCGTGCCACAGTTGTCGCTGCCAAAATCATATACATCGGAAGGCGAAATCTGAACAGACGAGCCGCTGAGGTCAACACTGATGTTTTGACAGAAAATATCGGGCGGGGTGGCATCGTTCACAGTAACCGTGGCCGAGCAGGTTGCCATATTGCCTTTACCATCGTTCACCGTTAGTGTTACCGTGTTAGTTCCCACATTGGAACAATTAAAGTTAGACGGGCTGACCGATTGAAGATTGACGGTTCCGCAGTTATCGCTGCCCGAATCATATACATCTGAAGGACTGATACTTGCTGAATTGCCTGATAGGTTGACACTATAGTTTTGGCAATTAACCGTAGGCGGGGTATTGTCTTGTACCGAGAGCGAGGTCTGACAAGTAGAGGTTCTATTGTTGATATCCGTTACTGTTAAGACCACTGTTTGAGGTGTTCCCACGTGGGCGCAAGTAAAGCTTGTCGGCGATACCTGTAACGATTGCAAGCCGCAATCGGCGGTGCTGCCGTTATTCACTTGTGATGCCGTTAAGGTAGCTGTGCCGGAGCCGTTTAAGAACAGCACGGGAGCAGATTGACAAATCGCCTGCGGTGCATTGCAACAGTTGCCGTTGGCATCGTTGACAGATACTGTAGCCGAGCAGGTAGCTGTATATCCTGCTGCGTCGTTGACCTGAAGGGTAACGGTAATTGTACCTCCGATGTTGGCACAAGTATAACTCGTGTTGCCTGATAGGGATGTTCCCGTAATGCCGCAATTGTCCACACTGCCGTTGTTGACCTGTGAAGCGGACACCGAGGCGGTTCCACCTGCTCCCAGCGTAACGGTAACATTTTGACAAATGGCAGTAGGTGCTTGCGTATCGTTAACTATAACGGTAAAGCTACACTGTGCGGTCTGACCGTTGTTGGCGGTTACCAAAAAAGTATTGGTGGTAGTGCCAACAGGGAAAGTGCTGCCACTCGTTAGTCCGCCAATTTGAATGGTCGAAGCACCGGGGCAGTTATCCGAACCACTCGGAGTTATAAAATTCACTATTGCACCACACATACCCGACGGAGTGCCGGTTGTAATGGGCGACGGGCAGTTAATTGTTGGTGGGGTGGAATCGCCAACCGTGACGGTAACAGCAGTACGGGTTGCCGAAGCACATCCGGCTGCGGTGTATGCTTCTGCATAATAAGTGGTCGTACTTCCGGGGTTTACAGGGAAATTTACTCCGCTTGTACTTGTGCCGATGTTTGAACCTGCGCTTGCTACGGTGTACCATCTGATGGTATTTCCGGCCGAGGTGGCATTTAGTTGCGAAGTTCCGCCGGGAGGACAAAGCGTTGCAGGAGATGCCGTAACCGAAGTTGGGGCGGCAGGTACGGCATTGATGGAAATGGCAGGAGAAATATAGACCGAGTTGCCCGGACCGCAAACGCCATTGTTGTTACCAAACCAACAACTCGACTCATTTACAACATCAAATGTTAGGTTATTCGCGCCGGTTGTTAAAGGCGCTGTGATGGTTAAATTATAGGTGGCCGTATTACCGGAAGCCAAGTTGTCGGCATCTACACGGACATTATAATCGGCTTCCGCATTCCATTTCACGCCTATGTTTACTTCTGGACCGCTGTTTGTCCACGTTGCTGTTCCGGTGTTTTGTACCGTTACCGATACCGTTCTTGTTTCTCCGGCACACCAGTTGGAAGAACCGGTACTCATAGAGATGAAACTGGCGCGATAGGCAGGGGTGGCAGAAACACAAGTAAGCGCAATATTAAAAGCGCTATTCGTACTATAACCGTGAACCAAAATGTAATAATTAACTCCGATGACTGAAGTCCAACTATAAGAAGCCGATGAGGATGCACAGGCAGGACCGACATCATCGTTACCGCCAATACAAGTGAGTGAGCTGCAAGAACCGGAAAAAACCGAAATTTTACTATCCCAAGAAGTAGCACAAAGACTGGCAGTCATATTTTGTCCATCTCCGGTTACTATGTACCAAACTCCAGGCATAGTATTTGTGATGCCGCAAGTTAGCCCCTCTCCTGTACCCGATAAAGTAGCACCAATTGTAGTACCCGACAAGGTTTGTCCGCAGGAAATAGCGGTGGCATTGCAAACTAAATCGTTGGTAAGGGTTGGACAATTGATAGAGAAAGTAACAGAACCACCACCGGAACCTTCCGGATCTAACAATATATAGTACTGTACGCCGGCAGTCAGGTTAAAAGTACTTGTTATTGAAGTGGTTGCACCATTCAAATCCTGAATACAAGTCCAGCCTGTACCACTACAACCGCCGGATGCCGCTTTGAAAAAGTAATCAATATACCCGAACGAACTGCTTTGGGCAATCTGATGGATGCCACTAAATGTAGGAGTAAAGGTATAGATTTTTTCTTGCCCCGGTGTTGAAAAACCGCAGCTAGTAAGGGGAGGGTTATAGATACCGGTACCGGATGCGATACTTGCGCTAGTGCTTACCCCGCAGCCCGTTATGTTGGCAATAGCAGTGCAGGGGTTAAAAATTACGACCGATGTATTTTGAATGGTCGTGGTGATACAACTCGAGGCAGTTCCACAAGATGAGTTGGTATTGTAGTGTATAAAGTAGGTCCCGCCTGCTGTTGCAGTCCATGACAAAGGGGTTGTTCCATTCGCAACAACTGCTCCGTTATAGGTTCCTGCACGCACTGTGATATAGGTTCCTGCTGTGGAGGCAGTTGAAATAAATGTATTGCCTGCCACAGCACCGGTCATTTGGTTGTATTCTCCTGCGAAGTTACACGTAGAAATGTTATAGGTTGTTCCGCCGGCAGGGGCGGCAAAAGACGTTGACGGATACATGGTAGTATTGGTACAACCGCCACCGCCACCACCACCGCAATTACCGCTTCCACTAATACCAGGACTTGCAACAGGTTCCTGTAAAGCTATCACCGTTCCTCCGGGACCGGTTACCTGAATACGCATTTCGTATGAATAACTTCCTGCTGCTGTTCTTATCACAGTAATTGTACTTCCCGTAGCTGCCGAAAAAGTAACATTTGAAGGACCAGCCCCGCTTGATAAGGTAATGTTACTCAATACAGGAGAGCCGTTAACATTGACAGTTACCGTTCCTCCATTCCAACCATCACCAAAGGTGTCTGTTAATACAATAGTGTGAGTACAGCCGCCGCCACCGCCACCGCAACTTCCGGTTCCGCTAATACCAGGACTTGCAATAGGTTCCTGTAAAGCTATCACCGTTCCTCCGGGACCGGTTACCTGAATACGCATTTCGTATGAATAACTTCCTGCTGCTGTTCTTATCACAGTAATTGTACTTCCCGTAGCTGCCGAAAAAGTAACATTTGAAGGACCAGCCCCGCTTGATAAGGTAATGTTACTCAATACAGGAGAGCCGTTAACATTGACAGTTACCGTTCCACCATTCCAACCATCACCAAAGGTGTCTGTTAATACAATAGTGTGGGTACATTGTGCAGAAACGTCTAAACTAAACAAAGCAAACAGGCAAACACCCGTTATGGCATAAAAAAAGCAACGCAAGGTTGTGTAAAAAGTTTTCACAATTAAAAAATTGATTTGTTGACTAAAAGATTTTAAAATAAGCGAAGTGTTCGAAAGCAGACAACTTCAAGCAGTCGGTTGCTATTTGTTATGCTCAAAAGCCGGCTTTGGTTTTTCGCGGCGAAAATTAAGAAAAATATCGTTCTATTTACTTTTCTGTCTCAATTTTCTAATAAAGTTGTAATAAAATGACCTAATTATGAAAGGTCTTCCTCCTGCGCAAAATCTTTCCTTTGTCACTTGAGTTATGATTGGTTGTTGAGCCTGTCGAAACAATGAGTTATGAGATGCCCGTCGAAACAGAAGTACCAAAAGACAACGGCACACAGCAACTTGCGGAATTTTAAAACAAAGTAGCTGTTAATAGTTGAGTTGATTTGCAAAAAGGGGGTTGATACATAAGTATGACCTGTAATAGTTAACCAAACTCACCCGCACTTCCAGATCAAACTGTGCAAAACCAATATAACCCGAATGAATTAGCCCGGTAAACAGAGTGAGCAACGGCTCAATATTCCAAAAGTTGGGACTAAAAATTGCAGCCTATAGGCACTATCTCCCATTTCCGACCCTCTTTTTCTTTTTTCCGACACACTTTTTGGTTTTTCTGACATACTTTTTGATTTTTCCGACACACTTTGACTTTGGGGGCAGCAAACAGCACTTTTAAGTAACCTTTGTTCCTACAGAATAGAAATTTTTACAACAGTGGGTTGGTTTTTTTATCCCACTTTCCGCCCCCACTTTTTATGCTTTCATAGATTAAAATTTCCGTGGCTGTGCCTTAAGATAGGTAAGGCTAAACCTATTTTATACAGGTAGCAACGGAACTTGTTCCGTTCATATCAGACGGAACAAGTTCCGTCACTACCTATTTATCAAACCAAATTCAAGGTTTACCATCATGCCACCCTTTCTGTCTTGCCAGTTTAACTTCTGCATTCATCGGTATAAAAACAAAACTTCCCGAAAGCATAAAACTTTCGGGAAGTAGGTTGTCAATTGTGAATGGTGATTCACTATTCACAATTCAATACTGGCAATTACCTCACGACCATCAGCCTAAGCTGTTGTGTAGTTCCATCCGAACTGCGCAAAACTGCATAGTAGGTACCTGACGGTAGGTTGTTAGTATCTAACATAAATTCGTAGCTGACATCAGCTTCTGTTATTCCTTTGAACAAAACGGAAACCTCTTTACCTTCGACGTTAAATACCGATAACGATACCTGTTCGGCGGCTGTGGCGGTGAAGGCAATTGTGGTCAGCCTTCCTGTAGGGTTCGGGTAGGCGGTTAAGAGTTCGTCGCCAATATCGCCGCTCGTTGTTTTGGAAGTACATGATGCGATGGTTATAACTTTGCTCGCAGTCACCGTACAACCTCCACTACCCGTAACAGTAACAGTGTAAGTGCCACTCATAAGAACAGTTGCTCCGGGTCGTGAAATTGTACTTCCTGATTTTGTGTAACCCCCCGGGCCGCTCCAACTATAAGAACTTCCACCCGACGCAATCAAGGTAATTGTGCTTCCGGTACAGAAATTAGCATTGCCGCTGATAGAGGCATTAGGTGCCGGTGTAACGGTAATCGTCTTGCTTGCCGTGCTTATGCAACCTGCTGCACTTGTAACTGTCACTTTGTACTGCCCGGCTAAAGCGGGTGTATTGATGGCTGCGGTAGAGGCGGTAAAGCCTCCCGATCCGGTCCATGAATAAGCAACCCCTGCTGTAGTGGCGGTGAGTAAAACGTTGGCATTAGAGCAAACACTTGTAGCGCCGGTAATGGTTGCCAAAGTAGGCGCACTCACGGAAATATTCCTGCTTGCAGTGGCAGTACAACCGCCGGCATTGGTGACCGTTACTTTATATAGTCCCGCCATTGCGATAGTGGCATTGGGTCGGGAGAGGGAGTTGCTGCTACCCGTATTTTGGGTAAAACCGCCGGGGCCGCTCCATTGGTATGCAGCAGCTCCGACTGGTGCATTAAGTGTAATAGTTCCACCGGAGCATACAGAGGTAGCCCCACTAAGGGTGGCAGAAGGTATTGGATTTACTGTTATGTCAATGCTCAATATATCCACGCAATCGTTGTTGGTAATGGTAACCGTGTAGGTACCACTCATAGTAGGGTTGGTATTGGAGCGGATAAGGCTGCCGCCGTAGGGTTGGGAAAATCCGTTTGGGCCGCTCCATTGGTATTGATTGCCACCAGTGGCTATTAAGCCAATTACGCTGCCGGCGCAAAGGTTGGTAGTTCCGTTTAGGGTAGCACCAAGGTTGCAGAGGGTGCTAATAGGCGTGCCAGCGCATTGGCAATTGCTGCCAAACACATCGTTTTCTGTGTTGGGGTTGCCGTCGTCGCAAGGGGTACTCGGTAGGGCTGTGCCGCCCAATGTGCCTTCGCAATCGGGGCATAAGGTATTGCCGGTAACTCCAATACTTGCCGTAGCGGTGCAGCCGTTGCTGTCGGTTACCGTTACAGTGTAGGTGGCAGCGGTGGTAAAACTATTAGCTGCGGTAGTTGGTGTAGCACCTCCGCTCCACGTATAATTGGTACCGCCGGTAGCAGTTACGTTTATGTTGGCGGTAGAGCAAGTGAGAATGGTAGTGCCAGTATGGTTGGTAATACCGGCGTTAGGAGGGGCGCACACATTTGACTCATACGCCCCCATATCTACACCCCCACTTTGCGGGCGCACTGTGCCCAGTATATCCATAGCAGGTACAACGTTGGGGCTACCAAAAGATGCAATACCGGCATTAAAAACGGGGCTACCCGCTTGCAGGCGCAAACCATCATCTGCGGTGCGGTGTATGCCATCGGGGCCTGCGGGACTGGATTCATTAACAAACATCGGGTCTTGGGCAAAAATATTGCCCGATGCGCCGGTGCCAAGGTCGTAGCTACCACTGCCCGATGTGGTGTAATTACTGCTTGCTAATTGTAGGAGGTTGTTGGTAAAGGTATTTATAGATCCCAGTCTGAAATAGTCTGCACCTTGTATAATAGCATCTGTACCTTTTTTGTTGTTCCAAAAGAGGTTATTGGTTAACGTGTTGGTGCCAAAATCAGTGTAAATACCGCCGCCGCCGCCGTTGCCGTTAGCTGTATTACCCGTTATGGTATTATTGGTTAGCGTGTTGGTGCCAGATAAAGTGTAAATACCGCCGCCAAAGCTTTGAGTAAAGCCGTAGCTGGTAGCATTATTACCCATTATGGTATTATTGGTTAGCCTGTTGGTGCCAGCATAAGTGAAAATCCCGCCGCCGCTGTTATTAGCATTATTACCCGCTATAGTGTTATTGGTTAGCGTGTTGGTGCCATAATGAGTGTAAATACCGCCGCCGAATGTAGAACTATTTCCCGTTATGGTATTATTGGTTAGCGTGTTGGTGCCATAATTAGTGTAAATACCGCCACTTTGACTACGAAAAATGTTGTTTCCATTTATGTTAAAAGTAGTAGCTCCACCATTTGCATTGCCGCCCGTTACCGTAAACCCATCAATGGTTACGCCTATACCGCCACTGCTTGGTGCGGAGGCAATTACCACATGGTAGGCGTTTTCTGCATTACCGGTAATGGAGAGTATGCTGCCGCTGCCTGTAATTACATCATCTCCATTAAAATCTCCGCTTAGGGTGGTGGGGTTGGCAGCTACATCTCTTGTGCCGCCGCCGGCAGGGTAGCCGCCCAATAGGGTGAGTCCATCGGGCAGATGGAAGGTAATATCGCGAGCATTGGCGGTGGTTATTTCGTTGCAGCTGTTAAAGGGTTTATGGGTGGGCAGGTAGGTGCCGGCTGCTACTTTTATGGTGTTTATATTGGTGCAGCAGTGGGCTATGACAAGGGCTTCGGAAAGGGTTTTAAAGGCAGTAGCCCAACTTGTGCCATTGCCCGATGTGCTTACGGACGCATCTACATGCAGGTTTGTAGCGCCGTAGCAGATAGAAAACCACTCATAAGCCCCTATATCAACACCACCACCTTGCGGGCGCACTGTGCCGAGTATATCCGCAGTGGGTACTACGTTGGGGCTGCCAAAAGATGCTATACCGGCGTTAATAACAAGGCTAACTTCTTGCAGGCGCAAACCGTCATCGGCGGTGCGGTGTATGCCATCGGGTCCTGCCGGGTTGGATTCATTAACAAACATCGGGTTTTGGGCAAATATATTGCCCGCTGCAGTGCCAAGGTCATAGTCTCCACCTGTATAATTACTGCTTGCTAATTGTAGGAGGTTGTTGGTAAAGGTATTTGTACCATAATAATTTTTAGCATAGTCTGCGCCTTGTACGGTTGTATTTGTGCCTTTTTTGTTGTTCCAAAAGAGGTTATTGGTTAGCGAGTTGGTGCCATAACTAGTGTAAATACCGCCGCCGCTGGTGTTAGCGGTATTACCGGTTATGGTGTTATTGGTTAGCGAGTTGGTGCCATAATGAGTTAAAATACCGCCGCCGCTGGTGTTAGCGGTATTACCCGTTATGGTATTATTGGTTAGCGTGTTGGTGCCAGAAAAAGTGTAAATACCGCCGCCGCTTATAGCATTATTACCCGTTATGGTATTATTGGTTAGCGTGTTGGTGCCAAAATTAGTGTAAATACCGCCGCCGTAGCCGCCGTTAGCATTATTATCCGTTATGGTGTTATTGGTTAGCGTATTGTTGCCAGAAGAAGTGTAAATACCGCCGCCGTAGCCGCCGTTAGCATTATTATCCGTTATGGTGTTATTGGTTAGCGTATTGTTGCCAGAAGAAGTGTAAATACCGCCGCCGCCGCAGCCGCCGCAGCCGCCGATAGCATTATTACCCGTTATGGTGTTATTGGTTAGCGTGTTGGTGCCAGAATAAGTGAAAATCCCGCCGCCGCCTATAGCATTATTACCCGTTATGGTATTATTGGTTAGCGTATTGGTGCCAGAATCAGTGTAAATACCGCCGCCGCCGCCGCCGTTAGCATTATTATCCGTTATGGTGTTATTGGTTAGCGTGTTGGTGCCAGAATAAGTGTAAATACCGCCGCCGCCGTAGCTGCTAGTATTGCCGTAGTTGTTAGCATTATTACCCGTTATGGTGTTATTGGTTAGCGTGTTGGTGCCAGAATAAGTGAAAATCCCGCCGCCGGAGTCGGTAGCATTATTATCCGTTATGGTGTTATTGGTTAGCGTATTGTTGCCATAATCAGTGTAAATACCGCCGCCGCCGATAGCATTATTACCCGTTATGGTGTTATTGGTTAGCGTGTTGGTGCCAGAATAAGTGTAAATGCCGCCGCCGGAGTCGGTAGCATTATTATCCGTTATGGTATTATTGGTTAGCGTGTTGGTGCCAGAATAAGTGTAAATACCGCCGCCGTAGATTTCAACCGTATTGCCCGTTATGGTATTATTGGTCAGCGTATTAGTGCCGTAATTGGTAAAAATGCCGCCGCCGTAGGTAGCATAATTACCCGTTATGGTATTATTGGTTAGCGTGTTGATGCCCCATTCAATAAAAATTCCACTTCCGTTGTTAGCATTATTACTAGCTATGGTATTATTGGTCAGCGTATTAGTGCCGTATGTGATATAAATACCGCCGCCCTTGTATCGGTAAAAAATGTTTGTGTTTATCATAATAGAACTAAGACCACTTGCATTGCCGCCCTTAATAGTAAACCCGTCTATGGTTACACCTATACCGCCTATTTCAGGGGCAGAGGCAATTAATACTTGGTAGGCGTTTTCTGCATTACCGGTAATAGAGAGTGTGCTGCCGCCGCCGGATATAACATCATCGCCATTAAAATCTCCGCTTAGGGTGGTGGGGTTGGCAGCTACATTGCGCAATCCGCCGCCGGTGGGGTAGCCGCCCATCAGAGTAAGCCCATCCCGCAGGTGGAAGGTTTTGTCACGGTTGTCGGCAGTGGTCATTTCGGTACAACCATTGTAGGGCTTTTTGTTGGGCTTGTAGGTGCCGGCTGCTACGTGTATAGTAGTTACCGTAGCGCAGCAGTGGGTTATTGCCAGGGCTTCGTCGAGGGTTTTAAAGGCGGTAGCCCAACTTGTTCCGTTGCCGCTTGCGACGATGCTTTGGTCCACGTAGAGGGTGGTGGCACTGGGGCACTGCGCCGCTATTTGCTGAGAGGAAAAATATAACATAGCGACTACTGTCGCAACTAAAACGATGTTTTTCGAAACTTTTTTAAGCATACTGAATGGTTTGTTATGATTGCGATGAATGTTTGTTGCAGACTGTAAACTGGTGGGTAACTACTTATCTAATTGTGAATGGTGAATTTGACCGAACCGTTTCCCGAAAGGCTGCTGTTTGTTCGGCATCAAGAAACGTCGGACGACACCGCTTGTCCCGCTTTACAACATCTTCCAAGCCCCCTTCCACATATCTTTTAATATACTTTCGCACTTTCTCTTGACTGATATTTAGCCTCAAAGCTATTTCTGACCTATTCATTCCTTCCGAAAATAACTTTATAATTTTTAACCTCACTCGAATGTATTCCAATTGATGACGCTTGTAGTATTGACTCTATTCAATTTTATCAAACCCCCTTCTTTCAAATAAAACTCTTTGGGATAACATAATTCACTTATTTTTGCACAAAACTAACACTTCCCCCTTTAACAACCAAAAGGGAATAAATTCATAAAACTCTATCAGAACAATAAGATACTATGTTGAATTCCAAGCAAATTTGTTAATTTTTTTACGATTTCAC
>CALCIK010000127.1 GCA_937907475.1 uncultured Bacteroidota bacterium
CGTAAAAAAATTAACAAATTTGCTTGGAATTCAACATAGTATCTTATTCCCATTTGACTAAGGTAATAAGGTTGGGAAATTACTTTATGTCATGTTGTTACTAAGGTAATAAGGTTTTTATCCAATTTTTGAATGACCGTATTTTTGACATCTCTGATTATAATAGTGAGTATCAAAAAATCAACCCAACATCGTAGAACTCTTATCTTTGGGCTGTATTGCTGCTTAATTTTTAACGAACTATTGATGTAAAACAACCACATGATTTGCAGATTTATTTATGGTAATAGCTAAAAAATGCCATGTACTATTCCAAAAAAAAACATTTTTTTTGTATTTTTATGCACTCAATCAGCTTATTACATAAAATTAACTTTGCTATGAAAACTGTTCTCACCAAAAACCGGTGCAGCTATACCAGTGTAGCATTTTTTTGTACTTTATTGGTCAGCATTTTATTAACCCATATAAGTGCTTACGCCGTCGTGCGTTATGTAAAACCCACCAACACTGGCTTGGGCGATGGCAGTAGTTGGGCAAACGCATCGGGCAATTTACAAGCTATGATTTATGCTTCCGCCGCCGGCGATGAAGTATGGGTTGCCTCAGGCACATATAAGCCCGATACCTATCCTGCAGGTTGCAATGGTTGCAGCAGCCCACTCGATTATACCTTTCATTTACAAAACATGGTAAAATTATACGGCGGCTTTGCAGGTACCGAAACCTTGCTAAACGAGCGCGACATAACCGCTAATGAAACCATTCTTAGTGGCGATTTTAACGGTGATGATGTAATAACCGGTAGCGGCAATACACTTAGTATAACAGGTAATAATGAAAATGCTCGCCACGTAGTTATAACTGTATCCGATAATGCCGATACCGTTTTTGATGGCTTTACGGTGAAGGGGGGAAAGGCATTAAATAGTGGTACTGGTATTTTTGTAGAAATGGAAAATATTCACGTCGGTGGAGGAGGTGGAATGTATAATAAGTTATCTTCCCTCACTATCAATAACATTTCCTTTATCGGCAACAGCGCTACCTTATGGGGTGGTGGGATGTTTAATACATATTCCTCCACTATAGCCAACACCACATTTACTAATAACCAGTCTGGATTATATGGTGGTGGAATGTACAACCATCATGCCCCTTCCACTATCACTAACACCACCTTTTCCGGTAACAGAGCCTCTGATGGTTGCGGAATGTACAACCTATATTTTTCCAATCACATCATCACCAATGCCACTTTTACCGGTAACTACGGTGGATATGTGATTTACAACTCGGAATCCTCTGCTTTCATTATAAACGCTACCTTTACCGCTAATTGGGCTAACATAATACTCAATTATTATTCTTTCTCAACCATTATTAACTCCACTTTTACTGGTAATTTTGGCATAGCAATAAGAAATATTTATTTAGGCTCCACCATACAAAACTGCATTTTATGGAATAATAGCACTGAAATTGTGAATGAAAGCGCAAGCCTTACAACAGTAAATTACTCCATAATACAAGGCGGCTATCCCGGAACCGGCAACATAGATGCCAACCCCCTCTTTGTAAACCCCGATAACCCCGCCGGCCCCGATGGAATACACCGCACTGCCGATGACGGCTTGCGTTTGCAACCCAACAGCCCTGCCATTAATGCAGGCGATAATTCGGTAGTTACGGATACAACCGATATTATCGGGTTAGACCGCATACAATTTGGCTTTGTGGATATAGGTGCTTATGAGTATGGTTATTTTACAGGGTTACCCCATGTTTCTCCCTCTGCTACACCTGCCAATTTAGCCATTTACCCTAATCCTACCAATAACACGGCTATCATTACCCTCACCCTACCCAATGAAGAAGCAGTAACCCTATCGGTTTACAATTTGGAGGGCAAAGAAGTAGCCGTATTGTTTAATGGAATGACCGAAGCGAATAAGACTTACCAATTGGTATTCAATACCCAAGACCTGCCTGCCAGCACTTACTATGCTGTACTTCGCAAAGCCGAAGGCTCGCAGCAAAGCATGCCGGTATTGGTGGTGAAGTAATCGCCAAGTGAATTGACAAGACATCGTATGCTTCAAAAACATCCGATGTCTTTCTTAAACGTTGCTTCAATCCATAAATTCCCCCTGTACTGTATGGTGCAGGGGGAATTTTAGTTTTGGTAACAACTAAGAAGCTGTCTGAAAAGTCCAATCACTTGTTCCAATGCCGTTAGGCATGATCCCGGCATACGCCGGGATCGGTAACCATCCCAAAACCTACAACCACAAGAAGCCGTAGGCATGATACCAAGTTTTTGCCATTCATAACATCCCTAAAGAATATTTATGGCTTCCCAATAATGTTCAGATGCTTTTTATCGCAGAGTTTCGCAAAGTAACGCAAAGACTTTATGGTTTGTCTAAAACCCGGCAAACAAGCAATGCTGCTTGCATAGATAATCACAAGAAAGTAAAAATTTTAGAAAAAAATAAAAGTGTATTTTATCTTAAAAAAGTATTTTTATTTTTACCCCAAAATATTATGGCTTAATGGGTAACACAGACTGTCAGTTTGTTCGTGATGCTGCCCTTGTCACTCTCAGCATGTCAAATTTTCTTTAATATTTCTTATTCAAAAAAGTTCATTTCTTATGAAAAAAAAAATTTTTACAAATCTTGTACCACCTATCTCCCTTTTGGGGATAGGGCGGCATCTGCTATTGCTTTTAGGCATATTCCTTGCTTTTAGTTTTCAAAGTGTCTATGCGCAAACATTCCCCCCGGTAACCGTGTTGCCTGCTGCTATTCCTGATCCGGGCAACGTATCTGTCTCAGTTCCAGTAACAGGGCTAAGTGGTACTGTTGCCACAGCAGATGAAGTGCAAATCAATTTGAATATTGCACATGCTTGGGCAAGCGATATAGTAGTAGGAATAACACCTCCCGGTGGTACGGAGATAATCATTGTGAACCGTATAGGTGGAGGAATTAATATTGATATGAATTCCGCTAATACCCTTAGCTTTCGCTCAAATGCCTCTGGGGTTATACCAGTACCTGGAATAGATGGAGTAATTCCTGCCGGTATATATTTACCTACAGGATCATCTGGAAAGCCAGTAGGCAGCTTCGCTTCTTTGATAGGTGCTACGCGCAATGGAACCTGGACTATAAGGGTTAGAGATGATGATTCAATTATTCAAGGTATTTTAGACAATGCATCAATTACCTTTTTTGGTGCCTGCACCCCCGGCACCTCCTGCGACGACGGCGACCCCAACACCGAAAACGATATGTATGACAGCAACTGTATTTGTGCCGGTACTCCTACTTGTACGCCTACCTCCAACACCACCACTGAAACCGCCTGCGATAGTTACACGTGGTCGGTAAATGGGCAAACTTATACCGAATCTGACACTTACTCGTACACAGTAGATTGTCATACCGAAACGTTGAACCTCACCATTGTTGCCTCTACTTCCAATACCACCACTGAAACCGCCTGCGATAGTTACACGTGGTCGGTAAATGGGCAAACTTATACCGAATCTGACACTTACTCGTACACAGTAGATTGTCATACCGAAACGTTGAACCTCACCATTGTTGCCTCTACTTCCAATACCACCACTGAAACCGCCTGCGATAGTTACACGTGGTCGGTAAATGGGCAAACTTATACCGAATCTGACACTTACTCGTACACAGTAGATTGTCATACCGAAACGTTGAACCTCACCATTGTTGCCTCTACTTCCAATACCACCACTGAAACCGCCTGCGATAGTTACACGTGGTCGGTAAATGGGCAAACTTATACCGAATCTGACACTTACTCGTACACAGTAGATTGTCATACCGAAACGTTGAACCTCACCATAACCAATAATGTTACAACCACCACCACCATTACCGCCTGCGGCAACTACACGTGGGCAGTTACCGGGCTTACCTACACTCAACCCGGCGTTTACACCGTTATAGTGGACGATTGCAATACCCAAATTCTTGACCTCACCATTCCGCCCGGGCAAATTGCTAGCCTAAACGGCAATACCAATGTGTGTGCAGGCGGGGTGATTGGTTTAACTGCCACCGGTGGCAACCAATACCAATGGAGCGGACCCAATGGCTACACCGCCACAGGCGGTAGCATTACCCGAACCAATGCCAACGTTACTATGAGCGGCACTTACACCGTTACCATTACCAACAATGAGTGTGTTACCATACTCAGTACAACCGTTACCGTTCACCCCAACCCCTCTGCCACCTTGAGCGGTACTTCCTCAATTTGTTCAGGCGGCACCATTACCCTAACCGCCCCTGCCGGAGCAACCTCTTACCAATGGAGCGGCCCGGGGGGGTTCAGCTCCAATACCGGCAATACCAACATGCTTTCCCGTACCAATGCCACTACAGCAATGGCAGGTCTGTACAAAGTAACCGTTACCAATACCGCAGGCTGTACGGCTACGGCAAGCAGGAATGTATCGGTCAGTGCGCCTACTGCTGCTACCATTACCGGGGCAACGAGTGTTTGCAGTAACACCAACGTCATGTTGACCGCCACCACCGCAGGTGTGGCTTATGCATGGACAGGCCCCGGCTTGTTTACCGCCGCCACCGCCGCCATCAACACATCAGCCGTTGCCGGTCAATATAAAGTAACCGTTACTAATGCCGCAGGCTGTATCAGCACTGCCTCCAAAACCGTTACCGTTACCGCTGCGCCCACCATAACCATTACCAACAACAGTAACTGCAACCGTATTTGGCTCATTGCTTCGGGTGGAAACAGCTATCAGTGGAGCGGACCAAATAGTTATACCACCAGCAGCACCACAGTACTGCGCAACAATCCTACCGCCAATATGTGGGGCACTTATACCGTAACCGTTACCAGCAACGGCTGTACGTCCATTGCCAGCGTTACGGTTTCACCCTGCGGTGGTGTCAGTAAAAACGCAGGCGAAGAGCTTACCCAAAACATGACTGTTTACCCCAACCCCTCAAACGGGGCAAGCACCATTAGTTTTTATGCCAATAAAGAAGAAGCCCTTACCTTAAAGGTATTTACTGCCGATGGTAAGGAAATAGCCACGCTGTTTAACCAAACCGCACAGCCCGACACTGCTTACAACGCAGTATTTGATACCACCCAACTGCCTGCCGGCACTTACTACACCGTACTTCGCAAAGCCGATGGCTCGCAGCAAAGTATGCCGGTATTGGTGGTGAAGTAATCGCCAAGTGAATTGACAAGACATCGTATGTTTCAAAAACATCCGATGTCTTTCTTAAACGTTGCTTCCATCCATAAATTCCCCCTGTACTGTATAGTGCAGGGGGAATTTTGGTTTTGGTAACAACTAAGCGAATGTTGATTGGCAGTAGGGGCAAAGCCTGTAAAGGTTGGGGGGATGTGAGTAAAAAACTGCCGAGTATTTCATCAATAATCACACGTTGAGATAGATTTTAAATCGGGTTGCTGATTCAAGTTTTAACGACTTGATAAACAATGAAATATCCCGATTATCCCGAAGGGATAAAATATTTATAGAATTTATCGCTTCAATAACCCGTTCGACCCAGAAGGGGTCGCATATCCCGCTTGATACATCTTCTATAAATGTCCGAACCCTTCGGGTTCGCTAACCAGTTGCATATAAATTCTGCTTCATCATCCAAGTAGCCTGAAAATTGACACATCAACTCCTCAAAGCCTTGTAAAATAAGACTTGTAGAAGATTCCAACTCCTGCCTCACCTTAATCACCTGCCTCTAAACAAAAATCAACAACCAACTCAAAGAAAAATACGCTACAAGATGGTTGTTTCCTGTTCCGGCAGGGTAATAACAACCGATTATACGGTTGACAAAACCCCCTTGTCGGTTGACAATTCGATAAAACAGGGTTGCAATGCTTCATTGCAGAGGCGTTTTGAAATAAAACGAAGGCATCAAAAACCTATGCAGGGGTGCTTTGCCCACAAACAGAGGGGCTTTGCTTCCTAGCAGGGGCGTTTTCTGGTATAACAGGGGGGACAATAACTTTTACCGGTTGGATATTTCCCATAACACGGGGGACTTTACTCCATTGCAGGGGCGTTTTGCTTCATTGCAGGGGGGCTTTGCTTTTTTACAGGGGTGCAAGGCGTTCTTGCAGGGGAGCAATTTAACCCTCAAAACGCTAAAAAATGGGATAAGAAGGATAGGAAGTCCATCGTTCTCGGTTTAGAACTTCAGCATTATTGACAACATGAGGTTGATATTAGCTGTTTTTTTTACTCACTCCAGCCTTCTCTTTCCTAAAACTGCAATGACATAGAAGGTCTGTATCAAGGTTTATCGCGGCATCTTTGGTAAAGAGAGGGGAAAAGAGCGGTGTTTTTATCAGTAGTAGAGACAAGGCATGCCTTGTCTCTACTAGCATCCCTAAAACCAATCGGACGATGAACCCAATTTTTACCGGAATAGTATTAAAGTTTGGTGACCGTTTCATCTTTGCAATCCTATTACATTTGCAGAGATGTCAAAAATACGGTCAATCAAAAATTGGTTATGAAACCTTATTACCATAGTAATAACACGGCAACAAAGTAAATTCAAAAGCCTTATTACCATAGAAAAAACTCGGTTACAAATGATCGTGAGTTATCAAAAAATCACCCCAAAATCCAAGAACGCTTATCTTTGGGCTGTATTGCCGCTTAATTGAGAACGAACTATTGCTTTAAGTGAAGCCTTCTTGTCGAATGACAAAGCACACTTGCTAAACAACAAGGACCTGTAATCGAGTAACAATGATGTTTTTCAAATCATTAATATTTACAGTTTTACCAAATCAGAACAATCAATCTGCGACATTCTCCTCTAAAGATGCCATTCATATTGGTGAAGAGTTAAAAAAAGTCAATTATCTAACCTAATCAAAAAAATCTCACTCCCTATTCCACAAAACTGAAAACAACTCAATATCTTTAGGCCCTATAAAAATCATCTCTTAACCTGTTTAATACAAAGTATCATGAAACACAATGTTATCGGCTGGGTTGAAATACCGGTCAACGAAATGGACAGAGCAGTAAAGTTTTACGAAACCGTTTTTAATTTTGAACTCACCCGTCATCCTATGGGCGACTTAGATATGGCATGGTTTCCGTGGGTAGAAAACGGAACCGGTGCCTCGGGAAGTTTGGTACATCACAAGGAATGGTACTCCCCCTCAGACAAAGGCACATTGGTGTATTTCTCTTCTATAGCCGGAGACTTGAGCGTTGAACTTGCCCGTGTAGAAGCGGCAGGCGGTAAAGTAGTCGTCCCACGAACCCTCATTGCAGAAGACTACGGCTACATGGCGGTATTTATAGATACCGAAGGCAACAGCATAGGACTGCACTCAAGAGTATAATCAACACCGACAATAACCCACATTTTTTCAAACAAAACCTTTCGGGCGGTATGACCTACCGCCCGAAAGGCTGTCGGTCGCCCGGCCCAAAGGTCGTAGAGTCAATCCCAAGCTCGGTGAGCTTGTCGAACCGGCAATCTAAAGCGTTTTAAGGTATTCCAGCAACGCCGTGCGTTCTTGTGTGGTGAGTTTGTCGCCAAAAGTGTGCCCCCCGTTACCATACCCCTCTAACGTGGTGTTATAGGTTTGCGAATTGCCGCTGCTTTCAACCGTATAATTCCATCCCAATTTTTGATAGTTCAAGTCGCTGTTGTCAAACGTGCGTTTCCAGTAGGCGGGTCGGTTGGTACTGTTCAACACCTCTTCGACTGTTGGCACCGAGCCGTTGTGAAAGTATGGGGCAGTTGCCCAAATACCGTCTAAGGGCGGAGCCATGTATCCGAGTTTGGGGACTAAATGTGCGCTGTACGGGTCTTCTTTGAACCAACTTTGATTGTGCCAGTTGACATAACTCGATGCTTCGGCAAAGTACCCCTCCGCCAAAAGCGGGTCTGTTTGTACGGTTTCTAAATCCACCAATAGGTTGGGGTAAGTATCGTTTGCCCCATACGTGCCATGACAACGGGCGCAGTTGGCGGTAAAAACCAATTTACCTTCGGCAGCCAATGTTTGGTCAATAGCTTGCGGGTAAGGAGGGGGTTGTAAGGTTTTGAGATAAGCCACCACATCGGGAAAATGATTATCCACCACACGGGCTTCGGAACTATCCGATACGGTCAGCAAATTGGCAGCCATAATTAAACGGGCAAAATCACCTTCGCCCAAACCATTACAGTACAAAGCGTTTTTCTTGCTTGTATGCCACCACGCCGGCACATCTACCGGCCCCATTTTGTCCAATACCGGCATGACCGGTTCATCTGTCCAAACCAAGTTTTCGGGATTGCGATAGGCCGATAAAATGGCAAACACATTGTTAGCCAGGTTGATGCCCCGAACTTCGGCATGGAGTATTTCTGATATTTTGAGAGAAGATTTTCTAAACGGCAGATAGGCTTGCCACTGCGGCGAGGATTGTCCGAATGTATTGGTGATGAGCAAATCGGCAATTGCAATTAAGCCCGCTTGACTGCCCGTATAATCCGAAGTATTATTGCCCAACCCAATGACAAACTCATCATTGATAAACTCGCCATGACATTGCAAACAATTCGGGGCAACCACCCTAACCCCATTAGGGGCATCTACTGCCGAAAACCC
Organism: uncultured Bacteroidota bacterium; assembly: GCA_937907475.1. GTDB lineage: Bacteria > Bacteroidota > Bacteroidia > Chitinophagales > UBA2359 > UBA2359. The sequence goes on from CALCIK010000127.1 coordinate 8,683, forward strand.
GTGTGGGAGGGTAGCATTGTCGCCGGTTCGCTCCAAAGCGTTCCCGTCTCCGGGAAGCAACGTGCCTACTAAGCTGTAAGGAATGCCGCTCGCTATATAGTTGCCATAAATCAGGTAGTCGCGTCCCGCTGCCGGGTCTCCGCTTCGTTGGGTAGCGGGAGGAATATAGGTGAGATGTGCCGCTAAGGTATCTTCGGGAGTGTTATCGTCTTTGTCCTTGTCCCTATTACAGGACATTGAAAACATAAGGGCGAAAAAAATGCCCAGAACAAGGAAAATAAAATGCTTGGCGTTCATAGTGGTGCGTTTTATTTGAGTTGGTGATAGGAAGTTTGTATTTGGAGCAGCCATTCATCGCGATGTCTAACGGGATTTAACACATCGTTAAGGGTCAGAAAGTATCCACAATGCGTTAAGCAATCTTTGGAAGGTGGGTAAAGTACCCGACAAATCGTCTCGGCACAAATATATCAATTAATCGGGTGCCTTTTTAACAAAAGGGTTCGCATTTATTGGTCAGTTTCTTCAATTTTCAACTAGCTATGTTAATTGAAAGTAGATATGAACAAAGGATCTCGACCTTTCAATTAACGAAAAGGGCATATCACCATTCGGATTAGATGGGTTCTGTTTAACACAGTTTAAACGCAATCAAACAATCCGGTTTGCAAAAAATTCGCTTTTAGGAGGATTGTGTTAAAAAAATGTTAAAAAACCGATTTTATTGTCAAGTTTTTGAGATAATGTTGTTCATTTACGAAAGCAATACTATCTTTGTAAGGAGAGAAGAGCAAAAAGTTTTGTTTAATTTTTTTTCAAAAAAGTTTAACAAAAACTTGGTAAAGAAAAAAACTCGCTTTATCTTTGTTGCGTAAAATAAAACACTATTGGCTATGGGAACATTAGATTTTAATCGTTTAGTTGTAACGTTGTCGAAAAATCTTAAACCTTATGCAATCAATCTGACTAAGGATAATGATGATGCAAAAGATTTAATTCAGGAAACCGTTTATAGAGCGTTGATGAATAAAGAAAAATATGCCGAAGGGACTAATCTCAAGGCGTGGTTGTTTACCATTATGCGCAATATTTTTATCAACAGCTACCGTCGAAAGGTTAAACAAAACACGATTGCCGATAGCACCGACAATTTATTTTATCTCAATTCCGGTAATCAAACTGTACTAAACGGCTCCGAAGGTTCGTTTGTGATGCAGAACGCTTTTACGGCAATAGAAAAACTTAGCGATGACTATAAAGTGCCGTTTATGATGCACTACGAAGGATTTAAATATCAGGAAATAGCAAATGACCTTCATCTTCCTTTGGGAACGGTCAAAAGCCGAATTTTCTTTGCCAGAAAAGAATTAAAAAAAGAATTAGATGTGTATAAACATTTAGGAGGTTAGTATTTATCCTTCGGGGAGTGTCTATCTAGCCTCCCCGAAGTTTTTTGCTTTCGGCAGCCCCTCCTATCCATTCATATTCAGCGCGTTTGCGTGCTTATGCTTTTTTGAAACATTCCATTCTCCATACAAAAGCCGTCTTTAGTAACCGATTAGGGTTCTAAAGACGGCTTTTCTTCTTCTGCCAACCGTTCGCGGTTTTGGTATATCTCGGAACTAAAAAACGTCTTACTTTTTTCATTCGTCAGTAAGTTTTCAGGAACTTCATCCGTATGGCTTTTTAGGGCGGCAAAAAGGGTCATTAAATCTTCATAACGCTCTTCTTCCAACAGCAACCCGGCCAAATGTTTGTAGGCATCTAAGTTGCCGGGTTCTATGGTAAGTGCTTCTTTCAATAGTGCTTCGGCGTTTTCAAAATCGCCTTGGTTCTCATAAGCCTTGGCCTTAACGATATTGAGATAGCATATATCGGGTATGAGTTCTCCAAACGCATCGGCATATTGCAACACATCAGGGTTGTTTTTTTGAGCAATTGCCAAGTTGAGCAGGGTGAAATCGGCCACTGCATTCTTGGGATATGCCGTTCTGAAATCGGATAACGCATCGGCCAGCAGTTCGTTTTTGAGATGATACCCGATATTCAGCCGCAAGAGAGTGGTCATCTTATCGGTTTTTAACGCTTCGGGTAATCTTTTAAGCAATCGCAGAGCTTGTCCATAATCCTGTTTTTGTACGGCAATCGTGAGTTCGTCAAGCATCGGGGCATATTCTATCATCGCCAATTCGCTCGCAGATAAACGATTGGTATCCAATTCCTGAATTTGTTCTTCCTTAAGGGTACTCAGCAAGACGGTTTTAAGCGTTTCGTAAAATGTCAACCCTCCTTTGTAAATACAAAAATCGTTTACCCTTACCAAATCCGCACTTTGTGCAGGGGTGAGGAATACCTCGTGGTAATTCAATTCCTCATTGACGATCAATCTGAACAAAGCAGAAGGCTTGTCCGGCAAGCCTCTGATGGACAAGAGTTCGTAGCTGCCCGTCCCTTCTAAAGAGACGACAATTTGTGCGCCGACATCTATATCGTTTTGAAAATCATACAAAAAGTCGTTCGCCACATTTTTGGGCAATCCAATCTCGCGGATGAGCTTTGCCAATACTAAACTGACCTCAAAATGCTCGTTCAAAAAATCGGGTGTTCCCTTGTTGATGCTTTCCTCTAATTGCTTGGCAAAGGTGTAGTAGGGCAATTCTTCGGGAGTAATCCCTTTTTCCGTATCCTTACTATTGACTACGATGTCTTGGGGATTGGTAAATGAACAAGAATATTCCACACATAGCAGCAATGCCACAAAGAGTAAATTGCTCAATAAGTGGTTCATTGGTTTGGTTTTTAGTTGTTGTAACGCCATTTCAGGTAAAAACAAAATCTTCCTTGTGTCAGGCAGAAACTGTTTAAAGTGCAAAATGTGGGCCAAGTTTATGGCTCATCTGTAAAAACAGATAAGTGCCGCCTGTTTGTGGGCTGAAATAACAACTATTGGGTGGGCAGGCTACTGAAATAGATTGGTTTGCCCATCATCGGGGTTTTTACCCATAAGGTTGATGCTGATGATGGTTTTATCAATTTTCTGCAATTCTTTTTGAGCAAGCCGATGTGTTTCTGCCGAAGTTTGGATGGACTTGCCCAACTTGTCCATATAGAACTCATATTGTTGCAGTTGTTTACCCAATTCACTCACTTTAAGCATCACTTCCTTGATGGACTGTTCAATTTGCAGGGCTTTTAATCCCTGTAAGATGGTTTGCAAGTAAGCGTAAAACGAAACCGGCGACACTACAATCACCTTCTTGCTAAAGGCATATTGTATCACATCGGGTAAAATACTGTTTGTTCCTGCTGTGTTTGTGGTAGGGTTGAGGAGGTGATAGTAAATCCCTTCGGCAGGAATAAACATTAGGGCAAAATCGGTGGTGTTCTCTTCGGGTCGGATGTACTTGGCAGTCTCGTCAATTCTTTTCTTTAGGTCGCTTCTAAAAAGGCGGTCTAATTGCAGTTGTTCGGCAGGGTTATCGGCAGAAACAAGGCGATTGTAGTTTTCGAGCGAAAACTTGGCATCTATCGGCACGATTTTATCCCGAAAAAAGAGGACGGCATCTACTTTCTCCCCGTTGAGGAAGGCAAATTGCATTTTGTATTGGGTAGGGGGCAACAGGTTTTGCAACAAAGCTTCCAAAAAATACTCCCCCAATACTCCGCGCTGTTTTGGGTTTTGCAATATTTTTTCGAGGCTTTTCATCTGTTCGGCAAAGTTTAGAATCTGCCGGTTGGTGCTTTCAAGGGTACTCAGCTTACCGCTGATATCGCCAATCAGTGCCGCACTGTTTTGGTGTTGTTGAAGCAAGTGCCCGGCAGTGCTTTGTTGGTAAGCTACCATTTGCCGCAACATGGCATCGAGCCTTTCCTGCATTTCGGAACGGCTTTGCACATTGGCAGTACCGACATCGTTTCGCAAGTCGGTCAGCAAAGTGAGCATCATTTGCCAGGCGCCGGAGTCTTTCGATTGGGAGCGTTGATTGATGAGCAGGTAAATAATGAATAACAGGGCCACCAATATAATGGCAGCCAATAGAGTCAATATATGGGCAGTGGTAAACATCGGTTGATTGAATTGCTGAAAGGATTGTGAAACAGACCAAGCGTTACAAAGCTATGCAACTAAATCGGATTGTTCCATATTTGCCAAGCGCGTTCTGCTTGAAGGTGCAGCATTTCCAGACCATTTTTTACCGCAGCTCCTTGTCGGGCTGCATTTTGTAAAAAGACCGTGCGCTCGGGACGATAAATCAAATCGTAAAAAAGATGCCCGTTACCGGCATATTGATACGGAATAGGCGGGTACTCACCGATGCTGGGATACATGCCCAAAGGCGTGGTGTTGATGACCAAAGTATGTTGGTGCATGATGTCAGCGGTTAGCTGTTGGTAGGACAATTGCCCCTGCTTGGGATGTCGCGATACGACCGTGTAGCCAATGTTCAATTTGTTCAGTACAAACACCACAGCCTTTGCTGCACCGCCGCCGCCCAATATCAAAGCATGACGGTGTTGGTCTCGAAGCAAGGGCAACAACGATTGCTCGAACCCGTAAACATCGGTATTATAACCTTTGGTTGTTCCTTCGGGGGAAATAGTGATGGTATTTACCGAGCCGATTTGCAGGGCTTGGTCATCCATTTCTGACAAAAACGGCATGACCGATATTTTGTAAGGGATGGTTACGTTTAAGCCTTGCAGGAAGGGTTGTTGGCTTTGCAGCAAGGGCAGAAACGCTTGTATATTCAAAAGTGGGAACAACTCGTAGCACGCAGTTTCGGCTATGCCCAACGCTGTGAATTTTTGGGTAAAATACTCTTTTGAAAACGAGTGTGTTAACGGATAACCGATTAACCCGAATAGTTGCATCATGGGAAGGGGGCATCAAAGTTACCGGATGTCTAAGGTTACCAAGTAATCTTTTCTTTGTTAAGAAAGGCGTTAATCCCGCGTTTACAATCGTCTGTTGTTCTTGCGGTGGCATTCATTTGAGCCGCATAATAGAGGGCATCGGGTAACGACAACCCTTGCACTTGTGCTATCATTTGCTTGGTGAGACGCAAAGAGTCCGCCGAGGTTTGAGTGCAAAGGTATTGTGCGAAGTCAAAAACAACCTGATGTATCTCGTCTGCAGCCTTTACATAATTGATAAGCCCCATTGCTTGTGCTTTTTCGGCATTGATGAGTTCGCCCGACAGCAGGAGTTCTTTCGCGCGGGTTTCTCCTATTTTGCGGAGCAGGAAAATCATGACAATAGCCGGCAGAAAACCAATTTTCGCTTCTGTATAGCCAAAAGCAGCCTCCGGCGTGGCAAAAACAAGGTCGCATATTGTAGCCAATCCACATCCACCGGCAATAGCAGGCCCCTCTACTTGTGCAATCACCACTTTGGGCAGGGTGTAAATCATTTCAAAGAGTGCCGCCAACTCGGAAGAGTCCCGAAAATTGTCATCAAAAGTGTTGTTCTGAAGTTGCTGCAAGGCACCCAAATCGGCACCGGCACTGAATACCTTTCCTTTGGCATTCAACACAATCACCTTTACATCCGAGTCATTAGCCGCTTGGGTAAAGGCTGCCTTTAGGTCGGTAACCAATTCGGCACTAAAAGCATTGCGTTTTTCGGGGCGGTTTAGGGTGATATAACCTACCCGCTGATTGACTTGATATTCTATGGTGCTAAATGTCATATTTTGAGAGCTTTTGTTTAAAAAAACGGACAATATTAGTAAAATTTTGTTTGGGCATCAAACAGTTTCGCAAATTATCTTTGCACCTTTGCAAAAACAAAAATGGGTATGATAGAACTTTTACAAGAAGATGCCATCAAGTTGGTCATTGCCATCGCCCTTGGTGCGGCAATAGGAGCGGAAAGAGAGTACAAAGACAAATCGGCGGGTTTCAGAACGATTACCCTGATTAGTTTTGCCTCCTGCTTGTTCACCATCTTGTCTTTGAAAATTGGCTCCGCCTCTGTTCCCGACAGAATTGCCGCAAATATCGTAACAGGCATCGGTTTTTTAGGTGCGGGAGCCATTTTTAAATCCGACAACCGGATTGGGGGGTTGACCACCGCCGCGACTATTTGGGTTTCGGCAGCATTGGGCATGTGTGTTGGCAGCGGGTACATCCTGTTGGCTTTTGAAGCAATTGGGTTAGTACTGCTAATTCTATTGATTTTCTGGTATATAGAAATCAAAATTGACAATGCCGCAGAAACACAGACTTACAGGATTACCAGCCCCAAAGTAGAGGAAACGTTTAGTGCTTGCCAAGATTTATTGAAAAAGCATCGTTTAAAAATCCTCGATTACAAACTACACCGAACCGGTGAGCATTTTGTAATGACCTTGGATACCATGGGAAATAAGGAAAACCATCGTCAGTTTGTCCAAGGAATGATTGGAAACGAGTGCGTATTGGAGTTTGAGTATTAAAGCCCAAATCGACTGTTTCCGATAATCCCCACCTTGGGGGCAACGGCCTAAAACAAGAACCGTCCTTTATGGCAAGCAGCATGTTGCTGACCATAAAGGACGGAACGTTACGGGCATCAACAATCGTTTACTGCCCTAAGTTAAAGCTAACTCTTATGCCCCCTCGCGTGTTGGTAATGGGGAAAGAAGCAGAGGTTGCCGGTATGTTACGGGTACGGTCGTAAAACAGCGTAATACGAAGCCTTTCGCTCACCACATAATCAATAGAAGGGGCTATTCGTATGGTTTTCATCCCGCTTGTGGGTTCCCCGACATTCTGGTCTAAGCGGTAGTTCATGGTTACATTGTTGCGGTACGAAACATCGGCATTAAAGACGAGGTCGTTTTCCAGCTTGATCTGTTTTCCGCGAAACTTCAAAAAGTTCATTTTTATTCCTTTCAACCGGTAGCCCAAGCCAACCGTAAATTCTTCGGAGCGTTGCTCGCTGAGTTGGTAATCCTGAAAACTCATGCCCAACATCCGCGACCTTTTGTAATCAAACCGTGTGGACAGCCCGTTGACCCAAGTGGCATCAACACCGATAAGGGGCGACAACTGCTCGGAAATAATCACTTGCGGGATGCGGTAATAAGAGAAGAAGTTACCGGTTAAAGTATCCAAATCGCTCAGTCCGGCTATTCGCAGGCGTTCCGATATAAGGTAGTCCACAATGTTTTGGTCATTTGGCAGTAAGATGGCATCGGAATAATAACGGTCGTCAAAAGCAAGGTTGTTTTGGTAATTGTTGACGCTTAAGGTGGAAGAATAACCATGCGTGATGTTAAAACTTGCAAACACCTTTTTCATAGCCGGCAACTTGCTCAAACCATTGTAGGTAAGTCGCCAATTCGGAAGCGGCAGTAAATTCAATCCGTTGAGATTAGCTTTATTGGGATCTTTTCCGGAAAAAGCAGCTAAGAAGGAAGGCAACAGTACGTCTTGAGAATAAGGGCCGTAACCTTCGTAAAAATTAGTTAAGGTGGTATCGTTTAACAAATCGCGATAGGGACCGAGTGTAACGCCCGGGTTAAAGGTTTCAAACTGATCTTTAAACCGTTGGGAAAACACTTCCCTGTATTGTTGAAATTCGAGGAAGGTGGTCGAAACGGCGATGCTGTCGCTTTTCCTTATCTTGTCAAACATGGTAGGCAGTGTGAAGTACGAGATGGTATAACTGCCGGTATATATTTTTGACAAGTGCATAAACTGACTATCGGTCTCGTCAATTTTATAAAACTCCGAATGTTGATTGGTATGGGTGAGGTCTAAATTAAGGTCAATCCTTAAATCAGTGATCGGTTCGAGATTGGCCTTGATATTTAGGGTTTTGTTAGACGACTGTCTCACCTGATCATTGACGTACCGGTTCGCTACAAACAAACTGTCATCAGCAAACCATTCCAGCCAATTTTTCAATTCCGGTTGGTCGCCGAGAATAAAGTCCCAACCCGGTCTGGGCCCGTCGTCCCAATTCATGCCTAAGTTTCGGGGTATTCTGTTAAATCCGGGTACAACGGTTTCGTTTCGCTCACTATAAGTGATAGAAGCGCGGCGCAACATGAGCAAAGGTCGAAGGATTGCTCTGGCAAAATTACTTGCACCACCCGAAGAAGGTGCTTTTTTAGTTGGCGATTTATCGTCTTCCTTAGTCTTCGGGGTTTTAGCTTGTGGCTTTTTGGTGTTGCTTTTTGGCGAGTTAATATCTTTGATAAAAGGTATGCTGGAGTATAGTTTTACGAAGTTGAGTTCTCCGTTCAACTGTACATTGCGTCCATTCCCAAAAATATTACCAAGGGTATCTGCCATTGCAATGGGGCTTGCCTGCCAGTAATAAGTGCTGCCATACCGCGCACGCACTTGGGTCCAGCTCAAGAATGGGATTTTGTCTAAAGGCAGGTTGTAGCTGACATTGGCTGCTTGGTTATAGGTTCTGGTGCGCCCTAAACGTTTGATATTTGTCCATAGCGTATCTTTAGGCGTTTTACCCATTTGCGGCTCGTCAATGACCGAACTGTTATTGGCGGTAAAATCGGCGTTAATAGAGCGGGTAGGATTGTAAGTGAGTCCGTAAATTCTGTCCCATGTAAAGAGTTTATCGTAACAAGCAGGTAATAACAACGTTTCACCCACTACCGGCCTGAGCTGAAGCGTGTTCACCTGACGGTTGATATTGTTTCTAAAAGAAACCGTACTGGGGATGATGTTAAAGTTAAAGTCTTTGAAAAGGCGCAGGTAATTGTTGTTAGACTTAATGATGCCCTTGAGTGGTGTCCAATAAATCGGTCTTGCGGCATAGGCATAACCGATACTCCCTCTGTGCCGCTTATCGTTTTGGCTTTCAATCACCGGATCGCTCATATCGGTTTCGGTATAAGCGTAGGTAAACGAAAGGTTTTCTACATCATAAGGCATCGGCGCACGGGTACTATTGGTGCGCTCTTTTCTTAAATTCGTTACATTAATACTCTTTATACCGGTCGTGGTTTGCCTGTTTTGGCGGGCCACACGGGCACTATCCGAACCATAAAGGTTCTCTATTTCCTGTATATTTCTTTTGGTAAGGATGTCGGTATCGTAAGGGTCGTATTGCGGGGTACTGATGGTTTGGGAGACTCCTGCATAAACGGGTATTCGGATGGCCGCATTTTTTGGAAGCAATTTACCCAACTCAAGCGTAGCAGACGCATCGTATTGATAAAGTAAATCGCGGAATCTTTCGTTGGCCTTTTGTTCCAAAGTACCGAAGTTGGGCGTGTGCATACTACCGGAAACCGTAAGATTGCCCAAATCAGCCAATTTGACATCCATCCGAGCAAGGGCTGCCCAGCCTGCGGTTTGGTCAAAGTCGGACAGGCGCAATTCGTTGAACCATACTTCGGCACATTTCGGAAGACCATCATCCGCATCTTGGTTTAAAATAGTGCGTTTGGGGTTTCTAACACCAAGCATGATTTGTTTCACCTTCCCAATATCAGGGCTACCGACTACGGTTATCTTAGCCCAAATGGTGTCGCCCGTTGTTTTCCAAACGATTGGCACTTTTTTAATCCAAGGTTTGTCGGTACGCGTGTTGGGGGTAAAATTGCGTTCTATTTTGGCTTCCACCAAATCTTGTATTCTGATGTCCAATTGATTGTCTTCCGGCCAAATCCAATAACGGTCTGAATCGCCGCAATCTGTTGCGACCGGGTAGAGGGCATTGTAAATCTCTCTGTTTTCGCTTGACGTAACTTGAAGGGGGATTTCGTATTCGTAGTAGTTGTTCTGAAAGTCATCCCCTATTCTGATGAAGGCACTGATTTCACCATCGTCAATGGGATTGCAAGCACCAAAGGTGGAAAGCGATTCTGCGTGGATAAACATTTTAAGCCTTTTGAACTGCCTAAAATCCATATCTATGCCTCTGAAGATGCCTCGTGCATAACCGTCTTGCAAATCACCCACCTGAATAACCGAGGACTGTTCGTTTTGGAGCAGGTTGGCAACGGCCGTTCCGGCGGTGATTTCCCTATTGATACATGGGGGTATTCGGTAAGGTACTGGTAATTGGGCAGAGTTTTCCTCGATACTGGCTGAGGTGAGATTGAAGAAACTGGAGGGATCTAAGTCATTGGGTAAGTATTCACCTTCTTCTACAATCAACGGCTCGTATCTGCGCCAAGTGTTGCGAACCATATTAAACCGAGCTAAACGACAAATCACGGGATCTTCAAAACCCGTGAGGAACATTCGCATAAACTCTATGTTTCGGAGGTTGACGCTGCCTACTTTCTCAGTGTATTCGTTAATGGGGATTCTGAAATAGTACCACCTGACCGTTGTATCGGCAGGCACACCGGGCACATCCCGAAGGCGGGTATCAATGTATTGCACCAAATAATCTTGCCCAACGACCATTTGGTCGGAGGGTTTCAGGTTGATGCGGTATTGGAAGTATTCTTCCGAATCGTTCATGGTATAGTCGCGATTCAAGTCTTCCATTTCGGGGAAGTTGGTCCCTGAATTGGTAAAGCCGTTTGTTTCGGCTTGGGCAGGTGAATTGCCTTGGGGTCCGTTAAAATCTTTGTAACGGTCGGTAATAGAGTTGATGGGAGCCGTATCGTAATAAGAGTCCCTAAAATGCCGGAAATTGTCGCTACTGGGGTCGGCAAGCAAAGTAGCGTAGGCATCGGGATTTAAGATGGCACTAACATTGCCGAGGAAATCGCTGAATTTCACCACTTCTGTCGAATCGTTTAACCCATCAAACCCTACATCCTGGGTTTCCCTGACGCTGGGGTTATTATCAAAAGCAAAAGTAACAGGCCGGGTTTTAGAAACGACCCCCCAATTGGTTTCGTCTAAATTAACGGTTTGGAGCAGGGCGTTTTCATAAAACTGACGACCATCTTTTAATACATCCTCGGATACGTTACCGAGTTGCAGGTACATCTCCCCACTGTTCGTTTTGTTGGTAATGAAGGGGTCTAACAGCCAAAACTCGATAAATTCGACATTTGCCCGTTCAAAGTTTTTGAAGGGACTGTCCCGCATAATACCGCCCCAACGGGTTTTGGGTTCCAATAGTGAGCCATCGGGGGCTATCCCGGACGATATGCCGGCTAGACCGGTTGTTTCGTAATTATAAGGGCCCCGCTGTTTGGGGAAAAACGCTATATCGAGCGGACGCATGACCACTTGTCCGGTAAAACTCTGTGTATTGGGGAAAATATCGGTTTCCAGAATGGGGTAGGTATAGTAATCGAATGCCTGTTCCACACCTCCGTTCACTCGCCCAAACACGTTATCCACCTGATACCAAGCCAACTTGGCGCGGTTGAATCCATAAGCCAAGTTGTCGACATCCTCTGCTTCGGGGAACAGGACATTGCCGAATTGGTCCGGCGCATACTTGGGCGCACTGGACAATGTCCATGCGGTATAGGGAAACTTGAGGTCGTATTGGGTTCTGCTGCCTTCAAAGTCATCCACATAAACGGTTCCGTTTTCGTCCACGTTGATGCCGCGCGCATGGCCGGGTAAAAAGCCTGCGCCTTCGGCGTTGAAAGAAACCGAAGATGGCTCTTTGGTGCTGTATAGAGGGAGTTTATCCAAGGCTTTGGTCAGCCAAGGGGCCGGTGCGAAATAGTTGGCATCTAAGCCTACCATAGAGTTGGCAATAGGGTCATTGCCATAGTCCACTTTTTGGGTAAATGGTCTTTCTGAAAGGCGGACAAAAGTACCTCCAATATTAAAATCGCGGCTAATCTTGTAATCCAATCTTGTGCCGATAAAAGTGCGCTGTTGCAGCCCGAAAGTGCCATTATCTTCAAAAGAAACATTGACCGGCACGCCCGAATTGACGATGGCATCGTTGATAATGATTAACCGTCCGAGATTGTAATTCACCTCATAGTCCACTCCTTCGGTCAGTATCATCCCGCCTGCGGTTACCCGAACCGAGCCTTTCGGAATATTGAATGCCCCAAGTGCGATTTCAGAGGTAACGGAAGACTTGTAAGTCCCCTTGATGAAATAGCGGTTCAACTCAGGAAACATAGAAGCGATTACCCTTGTAGAGTCATAAAGGTAGTTGTAAACATATCGCTTGGCAATTTCGGGATTTACACTCTCGTCGTCAAATCTTTTTTGGAGGTTATCGCCAAAGGGTTGTAAGACCGGAAAATAGACCTTTCCTGTGCGGGTGTTGATGGTCCCAAATCGAAGGGCGTTATTCGATATATTCCCTTGTGTTCCTTGCTGTGTCTGCATCCCCGCACCGGTACCCAATCCGCTGCCGGTGGGAGTAGCCGATTGTATCGGCGGTGCTGCCCCAAAACCGGGCTTGGCATCTATAAAGTCAAAAACACAGTTGCCGTAAGGCTCGTTGCTGGCGTTTACCTGATCTAAGTTCATCAGGGCAATCAGGGGAATCCCTTTAATACCGTCTCCTTCGGGTATATAGCGAATATCGCCTTTTCCGGGCACTTCGTAATAGACATCGAGTCTGAAATCCTGGGGTTGGATTTGATAAGCACCAAGCGCATAGACGTTTTTCATCATTAGCTCCCAATTGGGGTGCTTGGGTTCGTGACGGATGCTGCGAAGCATTTTTAGGAAGAGCACCGTTGGGTTATTGTCTATATCCGAAGGTTGTCGCTCTTCGGCAAGTTCTCCCACTTGGTAGCGTCCGCCGTAGATAGTAGTGTATTCATAAGCCACCGCGAGCACGGCGTTATCGGGCAATCTGGAGTTGAGGGACACATAACCGAGTTGCGGGTCAAAGCTAAACTCGGAAGGGTTGAGTTTCCGAACGGTCATTTTCTTAAAGTCCACCACATCGCGCAGTTGAGTGCTTCCGGCGGGATTTTCTAATATAGGGGAGACATCTACTAACTGGCGCAGTTGCGGATTGCCTACCAACTTTTGATAGAGGTCGTTGGTGAGGTTATCGGGGAAAGTGCGGCCGGGAGTAGGGGTGGTAAATTGGTTATAAGGTTCGTTTTCTCCCAAATCGGAAAAAGCGACAATATCCCTTTGCATATCGCTCGGCGTTCCTCTGTTGTCGCTCACGTAAACATCCACCCGTGTAATGATGACCTCCGAATTGATATATGGCAAACTTTTCAAGGCTTTCTCGTAGTTGTTGCGAAAGTACTGTGCGATGAAGAAGTGACGGTCTTCGTCGTATTCATCGGCAGCAATACGAAACTCCTGTTGTTGAGCACCGTTTTGGAGGGTGATGTTTCGAGCTTTTGAACGCTGTTGCGATAAAACAGAATTGATGGTTAACCGCCCGAACTTGAGTTTGCTTTGCACACCAAAAAGGTTCTGCGAACCGGGGATGAGGGTAACGGGAAGCGGAAAATTAACATTACCTGCTCGCAACTCTTGTACGATTTCGTCTTCGTCTCCAATGTATTCGAGCTTGATTTGGTTTTCGAAATCAAAAATGGCTCTGGTATTGTAATTGGTGTTGATTTTCATCTTATCGCCAATTTTACCAACCACACCCATATTGATGTTCATATCGAAAAAGAAGTTAGGCCCCTGCCGGCGAACGGTCGAAAGCAAAGCGGGGTTGTCTATCCTTTGGGTTTGAAAACCAAATTCCATATCTATACTACCCGTAGGTCTAATGTCCACCCCACCCGGGCCGAACAAGCGGTCAAACAACTCACCACCTTTGTATAACGGCGGGATAAGTCCTTTCCCTTGCAGCGGGGTGGATGATTGTGATTTTTGCAACCAATAATTCGACTGCATTTGGTCCTGCCGGTATTTCCAAAACTCCTCAAAAGTGAGATAAGTCGGGGGGCGGAAGTATTGACCGTTGGCGTAAGTTTCGGAAATGATATAGGTATTCGATTCGGGGTCGTATTCAACATTTTGCTGAATGGCCGATGGCGTGCCTAAGTCAAAAGGATTGCTGGAGGGGTTGGTTACAAAATCACCTTCTCTGTCGGGAATGGGATATATCAGCGGTTCAGCAGGCTTGGGCGAGTCTGAAGGCAGGGTTAACGGTAAATTGGGAATATTATATGATAGTGGAGCTATAATGCTTCCTTTTGTGCCACCCGTTACGGCGGCAAAGGTGGTAACCAACAAAAAGATAACGATACCGGGTATTAAGTACTTCGTCCTATGCACGCTTAAAGTGGTTTTATTCTTCAGTCAATATAGACACTGACAACAGACAAAACAGGAAAACAACACTACAATTATTGACCCGGTGCCGGAACTCAAAAAATAGATTTTATCTAAATGAGCGATATAAACAGGCTATGGCGCACCAATCGGGGTGTTAAGAATGCTATTGTGTTTTTTTACTTGTCTGTCTGAATTGTGTGATTAATTTAGATGATTGCAGATGTAGGATAACCTACTATAGATGGCGAAGGGTCAATGGTTGTTAAACTGTTATTTATCGTTAAATAAAGTCAATCTGCTTAAACGCAATTGCGCTCCTTAGTAGTATGATATGCGGGTTGTAATTTTGGGTTGGTGTCAATTTTGATTGTTTTATATGGGATTGAGTAGGGTTAATTTGTACTTACAATGCCTGTAACGCTTGTTTTAAGAGGGTTTCGACACTATTGACCGTTGGGTTTTCTCTCAATACGCGTGCAATTGCTTTTTGCGCCATGGGCTTGGCAATTCCTAAAGTTAGCAAGGCAGTAAGGGCTTCTTCCTTAAATGCCGAGTTGTTGTTGACCATATCGGCAACCGAAACGATTGAAGGGAGTTTGGACAGCTTGTCTTTGAGTTCCAAAATAACCCTCTTTGCCGTTTTGGGGCCTACCCCCTTCATGGTTCGTATCAGGTTTTCGTTCTCGGTAATAATGGCCTCCTGAATTTCAGATGGATTTAAAGACGAAAGCATGATTTGAGCGGTTGCAGGGCCGATGCCCGCAACTGAAATAAGGTGTAGAAAAAGCTCTCTTTCCGTTTCATCAACAAATCCATAAAGGGTATGCGCATCTTCCTTGATGTGCAAGTGGGTAAAGAGCTTGCAGTTGTCGAGCGATTGAATTTGAGTATAGGTGTATAGGCTGATATTGACATGATAAGCCACCCCTGTGGAGGTTTCCATCACCATATAAGAAGGTGTTTTTTGGGTGAGCTGCCCTTTGATGTAGGCGATCATGTTTGCTGATTTAGGTTGGTTAATTGCGGATGCAAAAGTAGAAAAAAATAATGGTATTTAGTAGTAGCGCGATTTTGGCGGATAGACAATGCAATTCCGATCTTGAACAAATCAAATCAGGCCGGTGTCCCTGCCGGCAGCCAATTTGATATAACGCTTTTGGCAGGCAGGTAAAATGGTGTGTATGCAGTAATCTGTTTTGGAGATAAAGGCAGTTTACAAGTGCCTACGGCTCAAAGGTAACACACAGGTATTTTTTTTAAAAACTCATCATAAATATCCACTTAGAGTGAAAAGTTATACCTTTATTCACAATTTAAAAAAACTCTTTTTACCAAAACAACTCTCAATGAAACAATTAGGTTACCCGCTTCTGTCGCTTGTCTTTTGTGCAGTCATTTTCTTAGCGGCAATCCCCCCAACCCTGCAAGCACAAGTGCCGCAAAAATTCAGCTATCAAGCAGTAGCCCGTGACCTCGGGGGCACTCCCTTAGCAAATACAGCCATTTCAGTACGACTGAACATCAACAACCTTACAGCCGCCGGCACTACGCTGTATAGTGAACGCCACGATGTTACTACAAACGCCCAAGGGCTGTTTAGTGTGGAAGCGGGTGCAGGCACATTGCTTTCGGGTAGTTTTGCTGCCGTAGATTGGTCAACGGGTAATAAGTTTTTGGAAACTTCGCTTGATGCTAATGGGGCTACCGGCGGATATACCTTCACCGTAATGGGGGCAACCCAGTTAATCAGTGTGCCGTACTCGCTCAATTCGGAAGACACGAGATGGGTGAAGGTGAATGGGGCTAATACAAGGGTGGGCAACAGTGGGTTTAATATGTCGGGTACTAACAACACCTCTAATGGAAAAGACGCTTTATTTTCCAACACTACCGGGAATAACAATACCGCCATTGGAAAAAACACCCTATTTCTTAACACCACCGGTAATAACAACACCGCCATTGGAGTAAACGCCTTAGAAAATAACGAAACAGGGACTTTTAATTCCGCCACTGGAAAAAATGCCTTATTTTCCAACACCACAGGCGATGACAACACCGCCAATGGAAAAGACGCTTTGTTTTCCAACACCATAGGTTATAGTAACACCGCTAATGGAGTAAACGCCTTATATAATAACACCGAAGGTTATGAAAACACTGCCAATGGAGCAAACGCCTTACATAACAATACAACAGGTATTACCAACACCGCCAATGGAGTAAACGCCTTACATAACAACACCACAGGTTTTGACAACACCGCCAATGGAAAAGACGCTTTATTTTCAAACACCACCGGTAATAACAACACTGCCGATGGAGAATTAGCTTTATTTTTCAACACCACCGGTAATAACAACACCGCCAATGGAGCAAGTGCCTTATTTAACAACACCATAGGTTATGAAAACACCGCCAATGGAGTAAACGCCTTATATAACAACACCACCGGTTATTCCAACACTGCCAATGGAGTATATGCCTTATTTAACAACACTGTAGGTTATGAAAACACCGCAAATGGATTAAGTGCTTTATATAACAACACTGAAGGTATTTACAACACCGCAAATGGTTCAAACGCCTTACATGACAATACCGAAGGTTCTTACAACACCGCAAATGGAGTAAACGCCTTAGAACACAACACCACAGGTTATAGTAACACCGCTATTGGAGTATTTGCCTTACAATTCAACACCACAGGTTATCACAACACCGCCAATGGATATAACGCTTTAGTGACTAACACCACAGGTTATAACAACACTGCAAATGGAAAAGACGCTTTGCGTTACAACACCACAGGTTATGACAACACCGCCAATGGAACCGATGCCTTACAAAACAACACCACAGGTTATTTCAACACCGCCAATGGAGGATACGCCTTGAATAGCAACACCACAGGTTTTGAAAACACCGCCAACGGATACGATGCCTTACGAAACAACACCACAGGTAATAACAACACCGCCAATGGAAATGATGCCTTACAAAACAACACCACAGGTTTTAACAACACCGCCAATGGAAAATATGCCTTATCTAACAACACTACAGGAGATTATAATACTGCCATCGGTATGTTGTCTCTTTCTGAAAACACCACTACTAATGGTAACACCGCTATCGGCTATTCATCGGGCGCAAATACTAGTGAGGCACAATTTTGTACGATGATTGGCAGAGAAGCCGGAAATAATGCCGATAACTTTACCAACAGTACCGCATTAGGATGGTTAGCTCCCATTACCGGCGACAATCAGGTTAATATTGGCAACACTGCCATTGGCTCTATCAAAGGGCAGGTGGGGTTTACCACCTACTCCGATCAACGTTTTAAAACCAACGTTCAGCCCAATGTGGCGGGTTTGGACTTTATTATGCAGCTTCGCCCCGTTACCTACCGGCTCGATGCCGAAGGGATTGATGCTTTTTTGAGAAAAGGATATACCCCTCGGCAGCCTGATGAAGAAAGTGAACGCCTCCACCGCGAAGGGTTGAAAAAGAAATCATTGATTACCTATACCGGTTTCCTTGCTCAGGAAGTGGAAACTGCCGCTAAAAAAACAGGCTTCGACTTTAGCGGGGTGGATAAGCCGCAAAACGAGCGCGACCTTTATGGATTAAGGTATGCCGAGTTTGTGGTGCCTTTGGTAAAAGCGGTGCAAGAACAGCAAACTTTGATTGAACAACAAAACCAAATCATAGAAACCCTTCAACAAAAAGCCGGCGAAGTGGATGCGCTTAAAGCGGAAAATCAACAGATGAAAGCGGAATTGGAAAAAATAAAATCTATGCTTGGTGTGAAATAGAAATCTTGTTACTATATTTCCTAAAAATACGAAAAACCCTGCCGGCTAATTGAGAACCGACAGGGTTTTTATTTATCCGAAATTATTTCATCACAAATATTCCTCCAAATGAAAACACGATTACTAAACTCTGTTTTTCAAGCCTTTCTTTCCATTCTTTGGATTGTCTCCGGTTTTCAACCCTTGCAAGCCCAAGTTCCCCAAAAATTCGGCTATCAGGCCATCGCCCGCGATGCCGGTGGAACGCCTCTTGCCAATACCACCATATCTGTAAGGCTGAACATTAACGACCTTACTGCCGGAGGCACTACCCTTTACAGCGAACGGCACGATGTGACCACCAATGCCCAAGGGCTGTTTAGTGTAGAAGCGGGTGCAGGCACTTTGCTTACGGGTAGTTTTGATTCGGTAGATTGGGCATCTGGCGATAAGTTTTTGGAAACCTCGCTCGATGCAAACGGGGCTACGGGTGGTTATACCTTTACGGTTATGGGCGCTACCCAGTTAATCAGCGTTCCATACGCACTTAATTCTAATGAAACGAGATGGGTTAAGGTGAGTGGAAATAATCTTAAAGTTGGGGATAACAGCTATAATATGTCGGGTACTCTGAACACCGCCATAGGTTATAACGCCCTAAATGCCAACACCACAGGTTATGACAACACCGCTAATGGTAGCTTCGCTTTATATACCAACACCACAGGCAGCCAAAACACCGCAAATGGAGCTTTTGCTTTAAATTCCAACACCACAGGTTCAGAAAACACTGCCTTTGGACGTTTAGCTTTAGCTATCAACACCACAGGCGAAAATAACGCCGCCAATGGATATGAATCCTTATATTACAACACCGAAGGCGATTCAAACACCGCCAATGGAAGTAACGCCTTACAATATAACACCACAGGTAGCTTCAACACCGCCACCGGAAGAGACGCTTTATATAGCAACAACACAGGTTATTCAAACGTAGCCATTGGTACGAGCGCATTACGTAGTAACATCACAAAGAGCAACTTAGTAGCCGTAGGCGATAGTACCTTGTTCAATAACGGGTCCGGGTCATCTATGGCAATTCACGGAACTGAAAATACTGCTTTGGGTTCTAAAGCGCTCTACACTAATACAATCGGGTATAGTAATACAGCTATCGGAAAAGAAGCCCTTTTTAGCAATACCACAGGACTTAGTAATACTGCAAACGGTAAGCATGCGCTATACTCTAATGTATCCGGTTATTCTAATTCAGCTTTTGGCACTAATGCTTTATTTAATAATAATAATGGTGACGGTAATACTGCCATTGGGGATGCTGCTTTAGATACTAATGATTCCGGTAATTCTAATACAGCTTTAGGTCAATCATCTTTAACTGAAAATACAAGCGGATCTTTTAATACCGCCATTGGCAATTGGGCTTTACCAGATATTACTACCACAAGTGGTAATACCGCAATTGGTTATTTGTCAGGTGATTTAGGTTCCGGATTAGCTAATTGTACGTTGATTGGCAGGAATGCAGGTTGGAATGGCGGCAGCCATAACAACAGTACCTCTTTGGGATATTTATCTCCCATCACCGGCAGCCATCAGATCAACATCGGCAACACTTCCATCATCTCTATCAAAGGGCAAGTAAGTTTTACCACCTACTCCGATCAACGTTTTAAAACCAACGTTCAGCCCAATGTAGCAGGTTTGGACTTTATTATGCAGCTTCGCCCCGTTACCTACCGGCTCGATGCCGAAGGGATTGATGCTTTTTTGAGAAAAGGATATACCCCTCGGCAGCCTGATGAAGAAAGTGAACGCCTCCACCGCGAAGGGTTGAAAAAGAAATCATTGATTACCTATACCGGTTTCCTTGCTCAGGAAGTGGAAACTGCCGCTAAAAAAACAGGCTTCGACTTTAGCGGGGTGGATAAGCCCCAAAATGAGCGCGACCTTTACGGATTGCGGTATGCCGAGTTTGTGGTGCCGTTGGTAAAGGCGGTGCAGGAACAGCAAGTGATTATTGAAACTCAAAACACTACCATTAATAAATTGCAACAGGAAAACCAACAAATAAAATCTGAATTGGAAAAAATTAAATCTATACTTGGTGTGAAATAGAAATCTTGTTACTACATTTCGCAATAATACTGAAATCCCTGTCGGCTTACTGAGAACCGGCAGGGGTTTTATTTATCCGAAATTTTTTAATCACAAATATTCCTCCAAATGAAAACACAATTACTAACCTCCGTTTTGCCGGCCTTTCTTTCCACGCTAATGTTTGTCATAGGTTTTCAAAACTTACAAGCCCAGGTTCCCCAAAAATTCGGCTATCAAGCCATTGCCCGCAATGCCGGGGGAGTTCCTCTTGCCAATACCGCTATTTCGGTAAGGCTGAACATTAACAACCTTACCGCCGCAGGCACTACCCTGTATAGCGAACAACATGATGTTACGACAAACGCCCAAGGGCTACGGTTTATACACAAATTTTCACGAAAATTGCAGATAAATCAACATCA
>CALCIK010000128.1 GCA_937907475.1 uncultured Bacteroidota bacterium
TACTGCACGATCTACTTGTAAATCTGTAAAGCCTAATAAAACTTCTAAAGTATGAGCATCCATATTCCTAAAAACTTTAATTGTGCGCTAAAAGTACGGAAGAACCATTTGTTTTAGCAGATTTCTTTAGTGCCCTTAATATGAATTGGTTGGTCTTTTTAGAAAAGAGCAATATTTGTAAAAGCAGATTGGTGTGAGCAAAGACTGCCCTTTATCAGAGCAGCCTTTGCTCATTCATCTAAATAAGAACCATTTTAATCAGTCAATACCAACCGATACCTCTGCTGCACCCCTGTTGCACCGGTAAGCGAAACTATATAGATACCTGATGATAACCCAGCACCATTAAACTCTACAGAGTAAAGTTTACCTGCTTCCACAATGCCTTTAAAAATTTGGGCTACTTCCCTTCCATCTATACCATATATATTAAGTACCGCTTCGGTAGTTTCGAGCAGGGTAAAGGCGATGGTAGTGGATTGGGTAAAGGAGTTGGGGTAGGCGGTGAGAAGATTGTTAATTGTATCTAATGAAAAGATAATTAAACTGTCCGGAATGTATTCATAAGCCCCTATATCGGGGTTTCCTACACGGAAGGCATCAGTAATATCGGTGATAGGCGCACCTGATAAAGTTCCTGCATTTACTGCCGGACTGTTATTTTGCAGCCTTAGTCCATCATCAGTTGTGTACCATATATTATCTGGCCCGATGGGATCTAAATAGTTTAAAAAAAGTGGATCTTGGGCAAAGATATTGCCTGTTGCTAAAGTACCAATACCGTAATTAGTGCTTTGATCAAGAGGGTAATTGGTGTCAATTAATTGTAAGGCATTGTTTTTAAAAGTGTTGTCATTAACACTATATACATAATAATCAGCCCCTGCTATTGTAGAACTTCCTTCTTTTTGGTTTCCATAAAATATATTGTTTCTTATTACCCCCTTTCCTGATGCATTATAAATTCCGCCCCCATTTTCTGCCGAATTACCAGAAATAGTGTTGTTTGTTATAGTGTTTAAACTGCTATGTAAAAAGCAAATTGCACCTCCATATCGTGCTGAATTATTATGCAAAATATTATTGCTTAGTTTATTATCACCTCCCCCTAAGTAGATTCCTCCACCACTATTATATGCCCAATTACCTGATAGGATATTTTTCAACACCAAACATGTACTGTATAAATTTAAAATTCCACCGCCTTGGTTGTAGGAATAATTATCTGAAAGAATGTTTTCTGACATAAAGAATGATCCAAAATATGTTTTTATTCCACCTCCATCATTTGAAACATTCCCCGAAATGGTATTGTTAATTAATGTATTTATACCCAGATCCAAATTTATACCACCACCATCGCCACCAAAGTTATTTAAAACACTATTGCTTTCGAGGGTATTTGTACTGTTATTACAGTAAATTCCTCCACCAAAACTTGCTGAGTTATTTAAAACATTGTTATTCATTAACAAATTCTCGCCATTATTGATATAAATACCACCTCCTTCACGTCGGCTTAGATTATTCCCATTAATCGTAATTAGATAAACAATATCTGCATTACCACCCGTAATTATAAAACCATCTATAGTAACCCCAATGCCACCACTTGACGGGGCAGAGGAAACGACTACATGGTAGGCATTTTCTCCATTGCCGGTGATAGATAAACTGCTGCCACTGCCTGTTACAACATCATCGTCGTTAAAATCTCCGCTAAGAGTGGTTGGATTGGCGGTAATGTTGCGTTGGCTAATGTCAGTTTCAGTACCCGCAAAACCACCGTATATACTTACCCCGTCTTTTACAAAAAAAGTGTAATCGCGTGTGGAGTTGCAACCGCTACACCCTGTCGGATAAGCCGTGGGCTTGTAAGTTCCTGTAGCCACCCATACTTCGTCACCGGGTGATGAAGTGTTAATCATGCCCTGTAAATCAGATGAGGCATCTACCCAACTTGTACCGCTACCGGTTCCTGTTGTAGTCACAAAGCGGGTGGTTGCGTTGACATGGAAAACGAGCAGCCATAAAGCGGCTGTTAGCATAGAGATTGATAGTGTTTTCATAGTAGTTCATTTATATTTTTTTATCTGGTAACGAAACGATAGAGTTTATCTATATTGAATAGTTGTTGCGCCTTATCTTATATTATTGCCGCAATGATTGATTTACTTCTCAATGCTGCGGACTACCCCAAAGTTTGACCAAAGCAACCAAGTGTGAAAACAACACCACCGGAACTATAAAGGCAGGCAGCAGAATAATTGGGGCATAAAACACTGCAATATTGGGTTGTTCAAATCCGAATTGCTGAAAAGGGAAAGGGGCAGAAAGAACTGCTGTCAGGACAATGTTTAATAAAAGTCCGAGGCAAATAAAATTCCAGAGCAGCAAATGCCGTTTCTGTAATATCCCTCTCTGTGCTCCGTAATATGCTACCAAAGGCGCGGTTAAACCGGCAAGAATATCGAAGTTGCGACCTCCGAAGGTCATGATTTCGGGTATTGCTCCTTGTAAAAAACACCAATACAAGACCAATTCCACCGGTATGCGAACAATATGTAACCATGTGAGCAAATGGAGCGGCATGTTTTTTGCGTAACGCAAAGCGGGCTGATAGAACAATATTCCAACTATCAACAATAGTGGTGGTACAACTGCCAACAGAAAGCGAGGAGGCATTTCATTGTAATGACGGTAAAAACCGGACCATCCGAGATAGAATTGCACGATTATCCATATCGCTATACAACCAAACGCCCGATAGAACCATCTTTGATGGGCGATTTCATCCGACTTTTTCACCGCCAAACCTAAAAAGTACAATGTCAATAACAAACCTATTGCAAAAGTAATATGCGCATAAATGGGTAATCCGGGCAACATAACAGGTATTTTATGTGAAAAAGTAAACTACTCTTTTGAGGGGGTGAAAATAGGCAGAATAAAGGTTATTCAGGTTTATTTAAGGGTAAAATCCCAATATTTACCTTTTTTAATACCCGTAAAACCTAAAACAAGCGACATTTTGCATCTTTTACTTTGCATAGATACAATTTTGCTCTTTTCTCCTTATTTTTATCGGCCATTTCTCACCTGAATGTCATTCCTTCTTTATTTCCCTCAGCACTACCTAATAAATAATTAAAATACAAATCCGATATGAGAAAACTTCTACCTATTCTTTTTTTGTTTTTTAGTCAACTCACCTTGTTTGCACAAGTCCCGCCGGATGCAGACTTGTGTCATTGGGTAAATGCCGGGCCTGACCAAAACACTTGTGGTGGGCAAGCAGTAACACTCACTGCCACGTTTGCCGATATGAAGCAAACCAATACTTACGCAGTGGGCAATATCCCTTACAACCCATTTAACTTTAATACCGGAACAAATATCTTGGTGGATATTGACGATATCTGGTCTAGTGTCATCAATATGGGTTTTAACTTTTGTTATTGGGGAAACAATTACAATCAGTTGGTCATTGGTTCTAACGGGGTAGTATCCTTTAACCTACCTTATGCAAATGGTTACTGCACATGGCCAATTAACAATCCCTGGCCTAATGCAGCTCAGGCGATGAACAATGCCATTGGTTGTCCTTGGCACGATATAGACCCCAGTGTTGGATTCAACCCCAACCGTATTAAAATTCACGTAGATGGCACAGCTCCATGCAGAAGGTTTATAGTTACTTTCTATCAAATCCCGATGTTTAGCGGTGCTTGCAATAGTCAGTTGTCATCCCAACAAATTATCCTTCACGAATCGAGTAATGTGATTGACCACCACATTCTTAACAAGCCGATTTGTGCCAGTTGGAACAGTGGTCGTGCCATTCAAGGCATTCAAAATGCTGCCGGTAATCAGGCAGTAGTGGTGCCCGGTCGAAACTCTCCTACTCAATGGGCGGCAGCAAATGATGGGAAACGTTTTTATCCCACAGGTGCGCCAACTTATACCATTCAATGGCTACAAGGGGCCACCGTCATCGGCAATACGGCTTCTATCAGTGTAACTCCAAATGCTACAACCACCTATACGGTTCGCGTAACTTATACCAATTGTAACGGTACGCAAACGATTGTTACCGATAATGTTACGGTCAACGCAAGCCCAATTAACCCTCCTCCCCTTGTTCCACAAGATATTTGTGCCGGACAACCTGCTAACCTCAATGCCGGACCCGGTTTTGTGAACTATCAGTGGTCAAACGGTTCTAACGGACAAAGCATCAGTGTCAGCCCTGCTGCCACTACTACTTATATTGTTACGGTAACCGATGGTGCCGGCTGTACCGCCAGCAGTAGCGTAGTAGTAACCGTAGGCAACAACATAGTAGCTCCTACCATTCCACCGGCCACCATCTGTCAAAGTGCATCCATTCCGCTTAATGCCGGTGCCGGATTTAGCGACTACCAATGGTCCACCGGGCAAAGTGGGCAAACCATTACCGTCAATCCGGCAGCCACCACCACCTATACCGTAACTGTTACCAACGCATTAGGATGTAGTGGGGTCAGTAACGTAACCATTACTGTCAATCAGGTTCCACCTCCCGCACCTGCACCCATCAACGTTTGTGCAGGTCAAAGTGGACTGTTGGATGCCGGAGGAGGTTATGCAGGCTATGCTTGGTCAACAGGTTCGGCCACTCAAACCACCACAGTCAATCCTGCAGTGCCAACCACTTACACCGTTACCGTAACGAGTATTGATGGTTGTACAGCAAGTGGCAGTGCATTAGTCAATATCAGTACCATTAGTCCGCCTGCTTTGGTCGCTCCGCCGATACTTTGTTCCGGCAGTTCGACTACAATAAACGCCGGACCCGGATATGCTTCTTATGTATGGTCGAATGGTGTAAATGGTCAAACCAACACGGTCAGTCCTAATACAGGAACTACTTATACCCTAACCGTAACCGATGCTTTCGGTTGTTCAGCAGTAGCATCGGTGGCAGTTAATGTTGCCACACCTCCCACACCCAGCATCAGTGGTTCATTGTCTTTTTGTGCAGGTGGAAATACCACACTGAGTGCCCCTCCCGGTTTTAACAGCTATACATGGTCGAATGGTTTTAACACCCAAAGCATTACCGTAACCGGTGCCGGAACCTACTCGGTAACCGTTACTGATGCAAATTTCTGTACCGGAACAGCCCAAGCAACTGTTACTGTCAGTGCCACCTTAAGTCCGGTTATTTCCGGCAACCTCGCACCTTGCAGCGGAGGAAATACGACCTTAGACGTAGGCGCAGGCTTTGCCTCTTATCTTTGGAACCCGGGGGGAGCTACTACTCAAACCATCAATGTGCCTGCCGGCATCTATACAGTGTCTGTAACTTCAGCTAACGGTTGTGCAGGTACTGCTCAAGTAACGGTAACCAATTCTCCCGACCCAACTCCATCCATAACACCTCCTCCCACTATTTGCACCGGAGTGAGTGCCTTGTTAACTGCCAATCCGGCAGGAATGGCGCAATACCAATGGTCGAATGGGGCTTTGGGACAATCACAAAGCGTAAGCGCAGCGGGAACTTACACCGTTACCGTAACCGATGCTAACGGTTGTACTGCCAGTACCAGCACTACCGTAGTCCTCAATGATATTTCTCTCGCACCACTTTCGGCAGCTACTACTTGTTTTGGCGGCACGGTATCCCTAACCGCACCTGCCGGATACAATACCTACGCTTGGTCCAACGGGGATAATGGACCTAATATTAGTGTCAGCCCTGCTTCCACCACTACTTATACACTTACTGTTACCGATGCACAAGGTTGTACTGCGGCTACTACTGCCACCGTTAACATCACTCCGCCGCCGGTTGCCACGACAGATGGTAACGTCAATGCTTGCGTGGGAGATGTTGTATTCCTCGGTGCTGCCGGTGGTGTTGATTTCTTATGGAGCACAGGAGAGAGTGGATTTGTTATCGCAGTTAGTCCTGTTGCTACTACCACTTATACGGTTACCGTAACCGATGCAGGAGGATGTACTGCCACTGCTCAAAGCACGGTCTTTGTTTCCCCACTCCCCGTACCGGTTGTTACGGCAACTCCACCTGCGTTTTGCCTAGGCGGCACCTCTATTTTAACTGCAACCGGTGGGTCTAACTACGCATGGAGTACCGGTGGAGGAAACGTTTCCTCTGTAGTTGTTTCCCCTACCACCACTACTACATATACCGTAACTGTAACCAGTGCAGCAAATTGTAGCATCACTTCTAATGTAACGGTTACCGTCAATTCGCTACCGTCCGTCAATATCAGTGCCCCATCGGCAATTTGTAGTGGTCAAATCGCCACTTTACAAGCCACCGGCGGCGTTACTTATTTATGGGATAATGGTATGACAACTCCCAACATCAATGTCAATCCCACTTTTACCACCACCTACTCGGTTACGGCTACTGATGCCAATGGTTGTACAGGTTCACAGATTTTCACCTTAGGCGTAAACGGCATTCCACAAGCCATTGCCACCAGCAACGGACCGGTTTGTACCAGTCAATTCATTCAACTCTTGGGCGATGTGAATGTTCCGGGTGGTATCCCTCCGGGAAGTACCGTAGTATATAACTGGACCGGCCCGGGTGGTTTTACTTCCAGCGACCAAATACCTTTTATTCAGGCACAAACCGCCCTTCCGGGTACTTATACCTTAGTGGTTACGGTAAATGGTTGCGATTCGGCACCTGCCAGTACAGATGTTGCATTGTTAACCGCCCCTATTGCAACGGCGAGCAACAATGGCCCTGCCTGTGGCGGTAATATTCAACTGTTTGCCACCTCCGACCAACCGGGTGCTACCTATCAATGGTTTGGCCCCGGAATCACCGGTGCTACGGTTTCTCAACAAAACCCCATTCTTACGGGCATGAATGCCCAATCAGGTGAATATACCGTTTTAGTAACTGTGGGCAGTTGTCCTTCTCTTCCTGCGAGTACCGATGTTATTGTTACTCCGCCGCCTGTTGTCAATATTCCACCGGTTAGTTTCTGCCAAGGCGATGTAGCCAACTTAAATGCAACAGCAGGCTTTGAAGCATACGATTGGGCATCGGGCGAAAACACCCAAAGTATTACCATTGTAGCAAGTGGTGCTTATTCGGTAACGGTTACTGATCTTGCCGGATGTACTGCTTCTGCAACAATTAATATCACCGCCAATCCTTTGCCCACACCTGCTATAGCCGGTAATACAACGATTTGTAACGGAGTAGCCACCACTCTGACTGCCAGTGGCGGAAATAGTTATCAATGGAGCAACGGAACGAATGCTGCAAGTATTAATGTAACGCCTTTAACAACGACTACCTATACAGTTACCGTTACGAATGCCAACAATTGTACTGCTGAAACCAGCACTACTGTTACAGTTAATCCATTGCCCGTACCGGCCGTTACCGGCCCCGGTAATATCTGTATTGGCAGCAGTGCTACATTGACCGCTTCGGGCGGCACGAGTTACCAATGGAGCGGTGGTTTGGGTACTAACGGCACTGTTACCGTTACTCCTGTCTCTACAACCACCTATACTGTTACAGTAACCAATGCACAAGGTTGTACTGCAACCACTACCTATCAGCTTATTGTCAATAATTCTTTGTCGCCAAATATTCCGGGACCAAACAATCTTTGTTCCGGGTTATCCATGACACTCTCAGCTTCAGGCGGAGCTTTTACAACTTATCTTTGGAGTGATGGTACCACCGGATCTACCATAACAGTTTCTCCAACTGCCAACACCACTTACTCGGTAACGGTTTCAGATGCTAATGGCTGTACCGGCACGACTACCAAAACCATCACCGTTTTCCCACAACAATTTGTATCAATAACACCTACAATTGCATGTGGCGGAACCGGTGTGTTGAGTGCAACGACGGGTTTCTTCAGTTATTTGTGGACCGGTAATCAAAACTCGCCCAACCTGAATGTTTCGGCAGCCGGTACTTATTTTGTAACGGTTACCGATGCCAACGGCTGTACGGCGACCAATTCTTATACCTTTGTTCCAATACCTAACCCAACCTTAGCTGTGCTCACCACTACCAACCCGACCTGCGGTAACGCAAACGGAAGTATCAATGTGAGCGGCGGCGGCGGAACGGGCACACTGTCATATAGTTGGTCGCAAAATGCGGGATTAAACTCCCCTACTGCCAACAGCCTTACTGCCGGAACCTATACCGTTACAGTAAGCGATACCAATAACTGTACGGCTGTTCAAACGGCTACCCTAAACAATATCCCCGGACCTGCAATCAACACGATGACCCCGACCAATGCCACATGTGGTAATGCCAACGGCAATATCAGTGTTACGGCTTCGGGTGGAACAGGTGCTTTAACCTATTCGTGGTCGCACAATGCTGTTCTCAATAACCCCAATGCAACGGGACTAACAACAGGATCTTATACAGTTACGGTAACCGATACCAACAACTGCACCACCTCTCAAACGGTCAATATTGCAAACTTGGCAGGGCCAACTTTGGTCATCAGCAATATCTTTGATGCTGCTTGCGGATTAAGCAATGGCGAGGCCACTGTGCAAGTTTCGGGAGGAACAGCACCCATTACTTATAGTTGGTCGCAAAGTCCCGGGTTAAATAACCCGACAGCTACCAATTTACCGGCAGGAAGTTACACAGTTACCGCAACCGATGCCAACGGATGTCAAGCCATACAGCCTATTGGTGTTGCCAATGACGGTGCTCCCGCCGTTACGGTTAATAGCAGCACTGATCCAACTTGCGGCAACGCTAACGGAAACATCACTGTATCTGCATCGGGCGGCACAGGAGCACTTACTTTTACATGGTCGCATGACGCTTTTCTAACAACAGGCAATGCAACCAACCTTACTGCCGGCAACTATTTTGTAACGGTAACCGATGCTAACAACTGTATTGATGTGGAAGCCATCACCATTACCAATATTCCCGGCCCTACTATACAAGTAACAGGAATCACTCCTGCCAACTGTGGTTTGGCCACCGGCAGCATTAGCACAACCCCTACGGGTGGTACTGCACCTCTCAGTTATTCATGGTCACAAAATGCAGGGTTAAACAGTCCCAATGCTACCGGTTTAGCACCCGGAACTTATACGGTTACCGTAACCGATAGCAATAACTGTTTTGCAACGATTAGTGCAACCGTGGTGGCTACTGCCACCCCTACCCTATTAGTTACCGCCGAAAACCCGGCCAGTTGTGGCCAGGCAAACGGTAGTGCTACGGTTAACGCATCGGGTGGCGTAAGTCCATACACCTACTCGTGGTCGCAAAATCCCGCCCTCAATGCCAATGCTGCATCAAATTTAGCAACCGGCCCGTATGACGTTACAGTTACTGATGACAACGGCTGTACAGCTATGGTTACCGTCAACGTACCCACGCTTAATGCTGCCACGCTCAACCTCGTTGGCACGACCAATAGCACTTGTGGATTAAACAATGGTACAGCAACCATCTCTGCTACCGGCGGGAATGGTACTATCACCTACGCTTGGTCGCACGATATAGGGCTAAACAATACCAATGCCACAGCACTTCCACCCGGCAACTATACGGTCAGTGCTACCGATGCTACAGGTTGTTTGACGACCTTAGATTTAGCAGTCAGTGCCGACCAAGTTCCATCGGTCAGTGTTACAGGAGTCAATCCCACCACCTGTGGTAACGACAACGGAAGTATTCTGGTGTCTGCATCGGGAGGTGTTGGTACGATTTCTTATTCTTGGTCACATAATGGTGCTCTCAACAACCCCAACCCCACTAATTTACCAAGCGGCACCTATACCGTTACGGTTACTGACGGAAACGGTTGTGTGGCTACTATATCTGCTGATGTTGCAACAAGTCCTGTTCCAACTGCTTCCATTACCCCCACTGCCACCACTTGTGGTACAGACAATGGAAGTGCGAGTGCATCCAGTATCGGCATAACCGGCCCTGCTTATAGTTGGTCGAATGGCTTAAATACTCAAAACCTTACCAATCTTGCAGCAGGTGTTTATACCGTAACCATAACGGGCACCGATGGTTGTACTGCTACGGCAAGTGCAACCGTTGATACCAGCCCGCTTCCAACTGCCAGTGCTGCTCCAACAGCTACCACTTGTGGATTGAATAACGGCAGCATTACTGCTTCCAGTACCGATATCACTGCACCCACCTATAGTTGGTCAAATGGTTTGACAACACAAACGCTAACCAACATTGCAGCAGGTACTTATACTGTTACTGTTACAGGCAGTGGATGTTCAGCTACTGCAAGTGCTACTATTGCAGCCAGTGCAGTACCCACTGCTACTGTTACTCCTACTGCTACGACATGCGGCAGTAATAACGGAAGCCTTAGTGTTACAAGCACCGGCATTACGGCACCGAGTTACAGTTGGACTCCCGCAATTCCGGGCAACCCACAAAACCCAACCGGTTTAGCAGCAGGTACCTACACAGTAACCGTTACCGGCACCGATGGCTGTACCGCTACTCAAACTGCCAGTATAGGCATTTCATCTGCACCGGTATTAAGTGTAGGAACGATTAACGCTGCAAGTTGTGGTCAGGTGGATGGCTCGGCCAGTGTAACCGTTGCCGGTGGTAATGCTCCATATACTTATTCATGGTCACAAAACCCGGGTTTGAATAACCCCAACGCCACCAGTTTAGGTGTCGGTTCTTATACAGTTACCGTAACCGATACCAACGGCTGTACCGATAACCTAAGTCTAAACGTTACCTCATTAAATGGACCTCAGATATCGTTGGTCAGCACGGCCCCCGCACTTTGCGGTCAAAATACCGGTAGCATTACATTTAGCTCATCTGGAGGCACCGGCGGACTTAGCTATATCTGGTCGCACGATGCTTCCCTAAATAGCTTGACGGCAACAGGTTTGGCCGGAGGCACATATACCATTACCGTTACCGATGCCAACAATTGCGACAACGTGTTGTCTGCAACAGTGGAAAGTTTTGATTCTCCCGTTGCAAGTTTGGCATCTACCGGTTCTGCCTGCGGGTTAACCGATGGAACAGCTACTTTAACCGTCAGTAATGGTACTGCTCCATTTAGTTATGTGTGGTCGCATAGTGCTTTGCTCAACTCTCCTAACGCCACCGGATTAGCTCCCGGAACGTACTCCGTAACGATTACTGATACCAATGGTTGTTCCGATACTGCCTCGGTGATTGTACCCGGAAACATGCCTCCTCCGGCACCTCTTTGTGGAGCCATCACCAATTCTTCCTTAGAATTTGTTTGGACTGACATTCCGGGTGCTACGGGCTATGAAATCACCGTTGACGGCGTTACCGATACCTTATCTGCCGGTACTACCACTTATACTGCTTCCGGATTAGCACAAAATGCTACCGTTACCATTACCGTAACAGCATTAGGCCCGCTTGAATGTGGCAACAGTATTACCGTATCTCAAAGTTGTACGACCATTTCTTGCCCGGCATTAACACCAACGATTTCCGGTTTATCTGCTACCTATTGTATTGACGCTTCTGCTGTTACACTAACAGGCACTCCTTCGGGTGGAACCTTTAGCGGTACCGGTATTAGCGGCAACACTTTTGACCCCGCACTTGCCGGAGTAGGCACTTTTACAATTACATACGATTACGACGATGGTGGTGCGTGTTTCTACACGACTACACTTCCGGTTACGGTTGCAGCATTACCGGTTGCGGCATTTACCGCTCCCGATGTGATTTGTCTTGGCGACCAAGCCAATTTCCAATTTACGGGCACAGCCGTTGCGGGAACAACTTACAACTGGGACTTTGGAACTGCAGGTACACAAACCGGTGCCGGCCCACATAATGTTACATGGAACAGCCCGGGTAATTACACTGCATCGCTTAACATTACCACGCCAGAAGGATGTACGGCTCAGTTCTCTCAACCTATCGGTGTTTCTAATGTAAATGTTACGGCTACAACCGGCACAGGTTATATCAATCCCGGGGAATCGGCACAATTGAACGCAATTGCCAACTCTGCCTTGAACGGTTCACTTACCTACTCATGGGATTTAACCGGCGGCGATATCAGTTGTACAGACTGCTCTGACCCCTTAGTTACCCCTATAGATGACAGCACCACCTATACCGTAGTAGCGACCGATGAGTTTGGTTGCTTGGCATCGGCATCAGTCAATATCGGACTGCTCTATCAAAAATCAGTTCTTATTCCCAATGCCTTCTCGCCAAATGGTGATGGCGAAAACGATATTTTCCGCCTTGCCGGTTTCAATATCCAAACGGTTGATCTCTATATTTACGACAGATGGGGAGGTCAGAAATTCCAAATGATTGGCGAAACTTTAGACAAAGGTTGGGATGGCACTTTTAAAGGCAAAGATGCCGAATTAGGTGTTTATGTCTATTATGCCGAAGTAACCTTTACAGACGGTTCTGAAGAATTTTTCAAAGGTAATGTTACCTTAATAAAATAGAAGGATTTGTGTTTTTTTCTACCCTCCCGGTTACAAAATCGGGAGGGTATTTTTTTGCCTGTTACTGCCGGTTAGGTTTGAAACTATCATTTTGAACAGAACTATCACCGCTGCCTATCTAACTGTCGCAAACCTATTCATCAACTGTTTCTATGATTTGCTCTGCTTCCTTCTTCCCTAAATAATTGTCAATAAATGAATGTGCTAGGTAAATAAGCGGAGTGAGTAACACCGCCGCCGATATTTTGTAAAGGTATTGAATAATGCCAACCGATATGACCTGCTGTATGCTCCAGTTTCCAAGAACATAAAAAGCGAGAAACAGGATTAAAAAACTGTCCACCAATTGGGAAATAAAGGTAGAACCGGTAGCCCTCAACCAAATCAATCTGTTGCCGGTGATTCGTTTGAAATGGTGAAAGATGGTGGCATCTAAAAACTGACTGATTACAAAAGTGGTGAGCGAGGCAAAAATAATATTCATTCCTTGTGTAAAAATACTGCTAAAGGCTGAGTTGATATTGTAGGGGTTTCCGGCAATATCCAATGTATTGTTTTCAACCCAAAAGCCGGCAGGCGGTAACCCTGTTACGATATAAAGAATCAGAAAACCGTAGGTAATAGCCCCTACCGACAGAAAGGTTATTTTTCGCACCCCAACCCGACCGAAGTATTCGTTTATCACATCGGTTAATATGAAAACGATTGGCCACAGTACCACTCCTGCACTCAAATTGATGTCCAATTTCAATCCTCCGATAAGTGGTATCTGAGCAGGTGCCCAACCCATTAGCTGTTCAAACGAAAAAATCTTTACCCCAATGATTTCGGCCAAAATAGCATTGGCTATGAAAATGACGGTTAACCCTATAAATACGTTGTGCTTGCGTTGTTCTAATGTGAAAGCCATAAGAATTTACGATTTTAGATTTACGATTGTCCATTTACCATTAACAATTCATCATTCTCCACTAACTGAAGTTAGTGGCAATTTATAAGAGCTGACTAACCACTACATACTAACTATTCACCATTCACAATTCACAATTAATCATTTGCTCGCACCAACTTATTGCCAATGGCACATTGCAAGCATCGTTTATGGCGGCAATATTCATTGTAAAGTTGCAATTGCGCTTGAGTTTGAAAGGCATTTTCTGCTTTCATGCCCAACGCTTTCCAATGATCAACGATACTGTTGGATTCGGGTGGTACTTGTTCGAGCAGTTGCAGGGCCTTATCTTTTAGTTCGGGAATATCTCTTGCTGACCCATAAACAAACAAAACAGGAGCGATGGTATTGATGATGATAGTATCTATAGTGGTGTTTCCTAAATGTTTTGTTGTTGGCTTCGACTCTTTATCAAAAACAAAATGATTTTGCCAATAGCCGGAAAGTTCAACATGAAACATGTTCCTGTAAGTTTCAATCGTTTCGGTTTCGAGGATATGCGAAAATAAACCATTTGCCGATTGGTGTATGAGCAAGGCCAATTGTGCTAATCTTATAGTAGGAAAATTGGGGGGACGTAAACCGCCAAATTTCCATAAATGTGCGGGTAAGGGCTGGAGTTGGTGCTTTTTTTGCAAAAAACTGTATTCCTTCCTAAGCGCATTGGGGTAGTCATCTTTAAAATCTTGTTCCAACAAGCCGGCTTGTCCGAACAATAAGGCTTCCACCTGAAATAGGTGGTCTTTATACTTTGCCAATACGACAGCGGGCAATGACTTTGCCAACTGTTCAAATGGCTCGGCGTTGACCTTTGCTCCTAACCCTCTTGCCAAAAACTGGTAGAAAGTCTCTTCCCAGTTGTGCAGGTTCTGTTCCAAAACCTGCATGATGGGCTTTGTCTTTTGCTCCATGCGCTCAACGAGGAGGCGGTCGAGCCAGTTGGTGAGGGTGAAACCATCTATTTGAGAGAAAAACTTTTCACAAGGTATCCATCGGGCATCGGAGAGCAACAACAGATAATTTCGGTAAAGTTTGGGATCTATTGCCTGTCGCAACTCTAAGGTTGGGATTGCCACACCCGCTTCATTCACCAGCGGAATATCGGCATCATATACGACATGCAAAATAATGTTTTGGTATGCCCCGTCGTGTTGATGTCCATGTTTTAACCAATCTGACGAGTTAATATGAATCTCAACATTGCCTGCCCAAAGCGTATCGCCGATGCGAATCTTGGCATTAAAAAAATCTGGGCCTGAAGTATTGTGCGACTCTCCGGTAGCAAATACGGTAACCGGTTCACCGGTCGTACAGTGCAAACCATCGGGATTGTACAAACGCATTTTCCAAACATAAGACAAAAAGGCTTCAGTCATCATACAGAAGCGGATTTAGAACTGAACAACAGTGGCGCAAATTTATACAAATTTGGTAACCGCACAAATTTAATGCGATATATTACCTATCATGCGTCATCAAGGCAAACCCTTATTATTCCAAATTACTCAGTCATCCGCTCAATATCACCGCAACAGGGTGATATTGCCTTTAAGAAATTCCTGTCGTCCGCTAATTAAATTGGCTACGAGGGTATAAACATATACCTCCATTTCCTGTGGCTCACCTTTGTAAGTTCCATCCCATCGCCCCAAAGGATCGTTGGTTTGATAGACCATTTCCCCCCAACGGTTAAAGATTTTAAGCTCCATAAAAGCAATTCCACTGTTGCCTTCTACTTGCAAAAAATCGTTGTTGGTATCGCCATTGGGCGAAAAAGCATTGGGCACGCCAATATAAATCACGGG
Source organism: uncultured Bacteroidota bacterium (assembly GCA_937907475.1). Classification (GTDB taxonomy): domain Bacteria; phylum Bacteroidota; class Bacteroidia; order Chitinophagales; family UBA2359; genus UBA2359. The sequence continues at coordinate 15,250 of CALCIK010000128.1, forward strand.
TATTACCTGTATGGGTTGGCAGATGGTATCGTTGCAACCTTCGTTAGTGATGGCAATGAGGCATACATCGAAAAAACCCGTATCAGTAAAAGAATAAATAGGGTTAATTTCTGTGGAAGTTCCGCCATCGCCGAAATCCCATAAATAACTATCGGCAAATTGGCTTTGGTTGGTAAAAAAGACAATTTGTCCAACTTCCACTAACTGATTGCTATAAGTAAAATCGGCGATGGCATTGGTATAGGCTTCTACTGTTACGAAACTAATATCGGCAATATTGCAAGTACTGGAGTCGATTGCGGTTAACTGAATGGTATAAGTGCCGGGGTTTGGGTATGTATGGCTAACCGAAGTGCCTTGTGCAATGGTGCCATCGCCCAAATCCCATAGATAAAGGACAGCGTTCCCTTCTGCTTGAAGGTCTATGGCCAAAGGAGCGCAATTGTTTTCAGGAGGTAATAGTATGGTTCCGTTGACCAAGGGTGGCGGGGGCAGAAAAAAAGTAGCAGAAGTAGTATCGGGCAAGGCACAGGGTGTAGAAACAATGAGTGTGGCCGTAATATCTCCTGAGATACCGTAAAGATGTGTAGGGTTAGCTTCCGTGGAAGTCGTGCCATCGCTAAAGTCCCAAAGGTAGGACACATAGCTGCCGTAGTTGGTGTTGAAAACGACTTGTTGCGGATCGCAAATACCGGGTAATTGGTAAGCGAAATCGGCGGTAATGATGGTATCCAATGCTTCAATGCTAATAACCGATTGGCTGCTGAGGTTACAACTAACCGGATTGAAAGCCGTAAGGGTTACGTTATAAGTGCCGGGTAGCGGATAAGTAATTGTTGGTTCCGGTGTGGTGGAAGTATTTCCGTTTCCAAAATCCCATAGATAACTGGTCGCATTAATGCTGTTATTGGTTAATTGTACATCGAGCGGAATACAACCAAAAACGGGATCTGCAACTGCCTGAGCGATAACCGGTGGCAGTATGGTAACGGTTTGTGTGGCGACTGCCGTAACGGGGCAGGATGGAATAGTACTTGCGATATTCAGCGTGATGGTGTAAGTGCCCGGTTGGTCGTAAAAATGCGTGGGGTTGGTACCGCTACTGCTACTGCCATCCCCAAAATCCCAATCATAAGAGATAGCAGGGTTACCCACTTCCGGTACAACGTAAACGGCTAACTGGGCGCAATCAATGGAAGGGGTAAAAGCGGCGGTAAAAGTGGCCGGGTCTATAATCGTGATGTTGAGGTAGGTGGTATCGGCAATATTACAGGCACCGGGTTTGGCGGCAATCAGCATTACGGTATAATATCCCGTATCAGTATAGGTATAGCTCGGTGTCGTTTCTGTGCTTGTTGCCCCATTTGTTCCAAAATCCCAGAAATATTCGGTAGCCCCATAGCTTGAATTTTGAAAATTGACTGTCAAAGGAGCGCAGCCAATATAGTCGGGAGCGGCTGAAGCAACCGCTAACACGTAAGGTGGTTCGAAGGCAAATTTTACTGCCCCTAAATTACAATTGCTCGATTGGTTGGTATTAGACCAAACGCCGGGGGTGGTGGGGAAGGCACTCGTGCCGCCACAACCGGCACAAACGGCTTGGTAAATCACCCCTTCCTTATCAAAGCGACTTGTTCCACCGTCAACATGTTCGGCAGCAGTGGTTAAAAACCCACCCGAACCCCCAAAATAAGTAGCATATTCAATATCGGAAGCATCTTCTTTCAAAACAAAAAAGTAGAAATCGCTCCCATCGGTTGAAATTTGAAAAGCACCAGAGGTAACAGGTAGTCCGGTGGTGGTAGAAGTTGGTACACTCGAGTTTACTTGCCCTCCCCAACCCGATACATACACACGGTCGCAAATATCTACCAAAAATGCACTGGGCGAAATGTTTGGCCCACCATTACCGTTGCCAAAAACGGTTGAGTAAATCGTAGCACTCAGGTTGTTATTCAATTTGTGGATATACTGCCCACTATTGGGATCAGAATATATTCCGGACGGGAAAACCGGATAATTCCCGGTTGTTTGACCTACGGTATAAACATTTAAATCCTCGTCCAAATCTACAAAAAAAGACTGATCGTAGGTATTGGTACCTAAATAGGTAGCAGCAAGAATGGCTGTACCTGTTGGGTTTATTTTAGCAATATAACCATCCACAATACCGCCCCGGTATGTGGAGTGCAATACTCCGGGAGTAGTAGGGAAATTGGTACTTACCGTTCCCCCGCAAACATAAGCTATACCGGAAGGGTCAATTTTAACCGAATAAGCAGCATCGGCAAGGCTTCCACCAAGAAAGCTGCTATATAATAAGGTACTTAGGCTCGGATTTAGTTTTACCACCACCCCGTCTTGTGTGCCCCCTCCATAGCTTGGCTGAAATGCCCCTGACGTAGTAGGGAAATTGCCTGAACGGGTGCTTGATGCTATGAATACATTTCCCGAACCATCTAAGAAGATTTCGCCGCGCGCTTCGTCACCATAGTTGTATCTCAAATTATCCGAAAGATTTAAACCGTCGTTACCGGTTCCTCCTAAAAAAGTAGAGGCCACCAAACTACTGCCGGTAGCATTTAACCGTGTAATGATAATATCAGAGCCATTATTAAATTCAATATTACTGATGGTTAAACTTGTACCACCGTTAAATGAATTGTCATAACTGGCCGACATTGCGGGGTAATTGGTAGAACTTGTCGAACCATAAATCAGCAATTGATTGTTTGCCGGATCAACAATCAAGCTATGTGGCAGCTCACTTCCGGAACTGCCTCCTATATGGGTAGAATAAATCAGTGTATTGCCGGAAGCAGAAAATTTTGAAATACCTATATCGGTAACGAAATTGATACCGCTTCCACCACCACTATACGAAATCTGAAATGCTCCTAAAGTAGTAGGATATCCGGGTCCAAAAACAGCACCACCTGCATATAAGTTGCGTTGACCATCGAAAGTGGCGGTCAACCCCCAGTTGTCGGCAAAAGAACCGGTAAAAGATGAAAAAACAATAGTTGGGTCTATAACCAATTCGGCATTTGTCTGATAGCCCTTTGGAAAATGAAACTTTAACGTATTACCTGTCAAAGCATAGACACAAGGCACCTGTGTTTCTTTACCGTGGATGTATTGATATGCGTAGGGTTTTTGGTCTATCAGCGTTCCCACGGAGGTAACTATATGTAAACTTCCATCTGCTTGCAATTGCACCCTATCGGCACCTCGATACTCCAGTTCTAATTGGCCGGCATCGGCATTTGGAGCAACAATAAAATCATACTTAATGGCATTATCATCTTGAGTATAAAGTCGCATATCAATACCCTTGTACAGGTTTTGGTAAAGTACTTCTCTATACATCGGTACAAACGAAGCCCATTTTTTAGGATCGTTATCGACAAAATAGTTCCGGTATGCCGAAGAAGGGCAGTTCCCTTTTATTTGTTTGGTGAGTGCATTGACAAAGTTTATTTCAAAAGCATGGCAATCTATTCCCGTAAATCCTATCTGCGAATTAGGATGATGTCGTTGGTGATGCAGTTCATCTAACTGAGTAGCATTCATCAATAAAAAGGTGAGTTTATCTTGCTCAACATATAACCGTCCGGCTTTAATTTCGGCCATTAAAGTGATATTGTCTTGCCACTGCCCCTTGTTTTCGATAAAATACAGATGATTACCATGCAATTCATCGGCACATTCATGAGGATAGGCAGCGTATAGAGAGGGAGAACAAATGGAATTAAAGCAAAAAACAATCCCTGCTAAAGCAAGGATGAAGCTCATGCGTTGAAATAAATGGTGAAGGCTATTTGGTTGGTAAAATGAGGGTGAGACCATAGAATCAGGTTAAATTTATCGGGTAATTGTAAATTTACGTGCGGTTCAACAATATAAACGTAAAACGTAGAACATGTAGCTTAAAGTTGCCTTATTTTTGCCGACTTATTTTTTATGCTTTAAATAACAGCATTTAAGTAGTGTCGCATACAAAAGGTGTTAATTGTGAAAGTTAAGAATTCGATAACACCTCCCTTCGTTTTTGAATTTTTTATCGGGTATTAACACCCTAATTTTTCTAAAGTTAATTTAAAACTCGTTCATGCCTAAATTATCTACCATCATTCGACTAATTACCTACATGATTACAGGTATTGGATTCATGGTTTTGTTGAGCAGCACATTCCTCCCCCCACCTTTTACCCAAACGAGTATTAGCGATTATATTGACAAATACAAAGGTATTGCTATTTTGGAAATGGAGCGAACCGGAATACCAGCAAGTATCACCTTGGGGCAAGGCATATTAGAGTCGAACTTTGGTAACAGCCCACTTGCACAAAAAGCTAAAAACCATTTTGGTTTTAAATGCCGCAATGACTGGTTTGGAGATGTTTTCCATCAACACGACGATAAAGCAGATGAGTGTTTCAGAAAATATTTCCATGTTTATGAGTCCTATATAGATCACTCCTACTTATTGACTTCAAGTAAAAGATACGCAAGTTTATTCACCCTTAATCGCAAAGATTACCGTTCATGGGCACAGGGATTACAAGACGCTCATTACGCTTCAAGTAAACGCTATGCACAAGTCATGATCAATATTATTGATTTTTATGGGTTACATTACTACGACACTTCGACCTACCAAAAGTATATCATACAGCCCATCTATATAGAATTACTCACAAACTACGAATTACAATACGCATCTTCCCTAGAGGCAAAAAAAACAGACCCTGTATCGTCCCTATTACCCATTTCCGACACCAACAATTTCTCCTCTATTACGAAAGAAATGACCAAAACCGAAAACAACCTATATACCGTACAAACAGGTGATACACTCTTTAACATTGCCCGAAAGTTCAATACTACCGTAGAAATACTGATGCTGGTCAATAAACTCAAAAGCACAAATATAAAAATTGGTAAGAAATTGAAAATTCCGAATTAAGGGGGGAGACATAAGACTAAAGACATAAGACATAAGACATAAGACATAAGACTAAAGACATAAGACATAAGACATAAGACATAAGACATAAGACATAAGACATAAGACATAAGACTAAAGACATAAGACATGAGACATGAGACATGAGATTTAAGACATGAGATTTAAGACATAAGACTAAAAACATAAGACTTAAGACAGAGGCTTTTGACCTAAATCTAAACCCTACAGCCGGCATACGGTTCTAATGCCTAACATCTTTTGTCTTAAATCTAAAAAAGCGACTCAAATGAATTCTCGCCGTAAAATTGCTTTTCTAATCATTGCGGCATTGCTCATAATACCCATGATATTGCCTGCTCCACTCATCATACCGGTAGAAGATGCGATTTACAGAGATTGGAACAAAGACAGTTTTTGGCATTACCCTTGGGGAAAATCGGGAACTCACAAAGGCATAGATATATTTGCACCAGAAGGGCAAAACGTGTTGTCATCGGCAACCGGCATTGTGATATATAGCGGTGAAATTGGAATGGGCGGAAACATCGTAGCTGTTTTAGGAGCAAAATGGCGAATCTATTACTATGCACATTTGCAAAGCTATCGGGTCAATGCCGGAAATTGGGTTAACAAAGGCAGCCTGATTGGGCAGGTAGGTACAACGGGTAATGCCGCAGGTAAACCACCTCATTTGCATTTTTCAATTACCTCCCTCCTACCCTTACCTTGGCGTTGGGACAATGACCCGCAAGGTTGGAAAAAAATGTTTTACCTCAACCCCGACGAGTTGTTGTGGAAATCTATCGACAAATCCGGCTATCGTTCAAAACGGTAAATTGTGATAGCAAGAACTTCTTACGAACGTTCCGACAACTTATATCAACCTTTTTTCGGCACACTTTTTATTGCCGCCTCCCAAAATTTGATTTTCGATAGTGGCGTATCACTTCCCGTTTGCGAAGAGTCTTTTTCACTTCAGAAAGATTGCTTTTAACTCGTGAAGCATCAATTCTCGCGCACCAAAATTCGATTTTATACTTTCATCGAATACTTTTTGGCGTGTTTCTAAAACTCTCCTTTGATGTTGGACGATTTAGCAGATCCCTTTCTGTTTTTTACACACCTCCGCGCCCGCTCTAAAACAAACCGGTAACAACTATTTGGTTTTCAGAGGGGATGATTTTGTATCCGCCGGTCGCATTTTCTTTAGAAAAAATTCTAAAAAGCCCGGTTGCCGGATGTTTCAATTTGCCGGCTTAGGGCAGGCGGAGGCGTTTAATGCCCGTCTTTCCAATTTTGTGCCTGTGCAAAGGCAGTTTATTGACGTGCGAATACCGAACGGTTCCTGTTCAATAGGTTTTTTTATCGTACAGCTTCTGATTATTGTTGTGCAGCGATGATTTGTTAACGTGCAATAAATAGGTATTGCCGTGCAATGCTGTTTTGCTAAATCGCAGAGCAACCTTGCTAAAGTGCAGAGAGGGTTCGCACTTGTGCAGAGTCGCTTCGCCGCCGAAGAAGTGCTGCACTACCTCGGTTTTGCTAAGCACTTTAGCGAACCTGCTCTGCACTTTAGCGAACCGGAGCTGCACTAGGGCGAACCGGCTCTGCACTTTAGCGAACCAGTATTGCACGGAAGCAATCTTGCTCAGCGATTTAGTAAAGCATAGCTGCACTTTAGCGAACCATGTCTGCACGGAAGCAAACCCGATTTTCGATTTAGCGAATTGCCTTTTTGCGGAATAAACATCGAATTTCACGGTTAAACAGTCGTCCGACAGGATGGAAGCGATAGGCGTTTTTCAAAAAAAACGGATAAAGGGCGATGTGAAACGGCATCGGCAGGAACAATCATAAATACAATTTGGAAGCCTTGATGATAAACGGCTTGTTAACTGAAGCCTTTATGACCCATCCCATCCCTAAAATCAACCGGAAACAAAGAGCGGTGTCCTAAATCTTATTTTACCGTCAGATTTGTTTATAAGAATGTGGTGGTAGCGAGTAAAAGGAACGGCAAGACCAATCACCATAAGCGTCAAACGGTTGATGGCATTGATGGCAAATAGGGTTTGTATAGATTAAAAAAGCCTTTACGCCCATCCCGCGTTTTTTTAAGCATTAAAAAACAATACCTTTGCAAGATTGTATAATAGATAAGATACTCCTTTTTACTCCAACCTAACAGCTGAATGGATACTCCACAAAATGTAATTGTCCTCATTGCCGATAGTCTTCGTTTCGATTCGGTGTATGCTAATAACGACATCCGCCTCCCTTATTTTTTGCAAAACGGGATACAGTTTACCCAAGCGCGTTCGAGCGGTTGCTGGACTTTACCTGCCACCGCTTCCTTATTTACAGGTTTGATGCCGCATCAACACGGAGCAACGAGCCAAACAAGATACCTCAACCCTAATGTCCCGACCCTTGCCGAGCAACTCAAACTATTGGGCTACAATACTTATCAGGTAACTGCCAATATCGCTACAACTCATATTTTCGGTCTGCATAGGGGTTTTGATGAAGTGCGCCGAACATGGAAAATCGTGCCTGCCAAATTCAACCGCCTTCAACAGTTCTTAGCACTTATCGGAAAACCTCGCCTTCGCCGCATGTTGTTTTCCAAAGACCTGCTCATCAATAGCCTTTCAGAAGATATAGAGGCCAATAAAACTTGGTTGCAATACACGCACTTAGACACCCTTCACGAAGCGCGAAACATTATTGCCCAAAACGAAGCTAAGAACGAGCGCAGTTTTATTTTCATTAACTTCATGGAATCCCATTTTCCCTATCATATTGCCCCGACCTTTCAAATGCTCTCACCCGGTATTATTAAAAAGTTCCGCGAATTGGCAAGCCTCTTCAATACCCTGAACCAAACCTTTCTTAGAACCGATAATCTGCATGTAAAGGAAGATATGCTGCAAGTATTGCGCGCACGACAACGTAAAAGTTGGGAAGTATTAGCTCCTGCCATCAACGAATTTGCCGAAGAAATGCACAAAGACCACAACACCCTCATCGTTTTCGCATCCGACCACGGTGAAAATTTTGGCGAACAAGGTTGGCTTTACCACTTTAGCAATGTAACAGAAGCCGGTAACCGCGTACCCATGTTTATACTGCCTCCCAATCAACACCAACCTGTAACAATAGACATAGAAGTCAATACTAAAGACCTGTACCAAACTATCATCAAAGCCTGTGGTGGCAATACGCAACAACCCTCCCTTCTTGACGAGCCACATCAATCCATCCCCGTCATGCAAAGCTATTGGTACAATAACCACGGCAAAACCCTTCCAAAATATAAATACAACCAAATTTGTTTTGTCAACGAAGGCTCCCGTTATTTGTATCGGGGCGATAAATGGTTTACCGCCCCCACAACACATTTTACAGAGACCGAAAACAGATACGAACCATTGCCCGGTAACGCCAACCCCCTTTACGATTGTATAGACAATCCCACCTTGCGAAACGAACTATTGAAAATTTTGACAGATTTTTCTGTGTTTTCGGATAAAGTCGGTACCGGCAAATAAATAGCTTCGAGAAAGCAATTCCTCATAAAATACTATATTTGAACCTAATCGAAATAATCGCACCGAACCATGATTAAAAGCCCCATCTTATTAACCTGCATCGCATTATTATTACCTCTGTTTATTGCTTGTTCCGGTGGTAAGGCTACCGATATAGGTACATCGGCCAATAAAGTTGCCGGCTCAGTTTCTCCCGGCGAAACCGTTTTAAACTTCTTAGAGTGGTACAAAAATAACCAGGAACGGTTAGTCAACATCAATCTCATACACAACTCCACCCCTTCCGAAGATACCACGAAGCTATACGCTGTTAATTTTGAGGGTACGGAACACTACTTAGACGAGCTCAAAAAAAGCGGTTATGTGTCTGAAAAGTACCTTGAATCATGGAGAGATTATTTTAACCATGCCGAGCAAAACTTTAAGGACAACCCACAGTTTGACGGACCACCCGATTATTTCGATTACGATTTTGTCATGTTGTCCCAAGATTTTATGGAAGAACTCGAAGAGTTGAACAAAACAAACGTTTCAAAAGAACAAATAGATTCCAATACTGCTCTTGTTGTCCTTACGTTTAAAGTATCCTTAACGAAAATGAGCTATCAACTTTCACTTGTCGAAGGCAAATGGCAGATAGACGATATAGAAAATACCACCGGACAAGAATAAAATGACTATTTTGTTGCCAAATCTTAAGTTTGGTTGTTATTTTTACCCGAAATTTTAAAAACAAACAATGAGTAATCTGCTGTTAGAGGTCAAAAATCTTAAAACGTATTTTCACGTTGAAGGCGGCACGGTAAAAGCCGTAGATGATGTTAGTTTTACGGTCAACAAAGGTGAAATTTTGGGCATCGTAGGAGAATCCGGTTCCGGCAAATCGGTTGCCTGTCTTTCTGCCATGCGACTCATTGCTTCTCCTCCCGGCGAATTTGCCGGCGGTGAAATTATATACCATAAACACGATGGTACTCAAGTAGATTTACTAAAAGTTCCCTTGCAGGAAATGAGGCAGTATCGCGGCAACGATATCGCCATGATTTTTCAAGAGCCGATGACCTCGCTCAATCCGGTTTTTACCTGTGGTGCTCAAGTAGTGGAAGCCATTCAGCTTCACCAAAAACTACCGTTAGCCCAAGCCAAAGCCCTTACCATTGATTTGTTTGACAGTGTGAAGTTGCCTAATCCGCAACGCATTTACGATGCTTACCCCCACCAACTATCGGGCGGACAAAAACAACGGGTAATGATTGCCATGGCTATGTCTTGCAAACCCAGTTTGTTGATAGCAGACGAACCTACTACTGCTCTGGACGTTACGGTACAAAAAACCATCCTCGAACTGATAAACGACCTTCAGACCGAAAAGGAAATGTCCACCATTTTCATCACCCACGACCTTGGGGTAATTGCCGAAATTGCCGACCGCGTCATTGTGATGTATCAAGGTAAAATAGTAGAACAAGGTTCCGTTTTAGAAATATTCTCCAACCCACAACATCCTTACACAAAAGGACTACTCGCCTGTCGTCCTCCCTTGGGCAAAAGACTTCGCAAACTCCCCATCGTCAGCGACTTTATGACGACAGATGCCACCGGCAAAATGGAAGTACGGGACATCACCGTTGGAGACATGCTCAGTCAGGTAGAAGTAAAGCCCGAAGAAACCCAACAACGCTTACAAAACCTTTTAAAAACGACTCCATTATTGGAGGTCAAAAACCTTAAAACCTATTTCCCCTCTAAGAAAAGTTTTTTTGGGCGCACCCTCAGTTGGGTTCATGCCGTTGACGATGTCAGTTTTGTGGTACACGAAGGCGAAACCTTGGGATTAGTGGGCGAGTCGGGCTGTGGTAAAACTACTATCGGACGAACCATCCTCCGCCTTACTCCTGCCACCGAAGGCACTGTTATTTACCGAGGCAAATCTATTTTTGACCTCAGCAAAGGCGATATGAAAGATATGCGCCGCCACATGCAAATCATCTTCCAAGACCCCTACTCCTCACTTAACCCACGAATGACGATTGGTGCAAGTATCATAGAACCCTTGCAGATACACGGTATCTTAAACAACGACAAACAACGAATGGAAAAAGCAGGTGAATTGCTTCAAACCGTAAGTATGTCGCCCGATCATTTGATGCGTTATCCTCACGAGTTTTCAGGCGGGCAAAGACAACGGATTTGTATAGCCCGCGCTTTAGCACTAGAACCGGAATTTATTATTTGCGACGAATCGGTATCTGCACTCGATGTATCTGTACAGGCACAAGTATTAAACCTGCTTATAGATTTGAGAGAAAAGTACAAATTCACCTACATTTTCATTTCCCATGACCTTGGTGTGGTAAAATTTATGAGCGACCGAATGGTGGTGATGAACAGGGGTAAAATTGAAGAATTAGGGGCATCGGATGAGATTTACAACCACCCCACACACGATTATACCAAAAAACTGATTGACGCAATACCCACCGGAACTATAGAGCGGATAAAAACCCGAATGGCTAACCGAACCGAAAAAACAATACTATAACCCATCGGTTATACGTTAGTGATTGAGATATTGAAACAACCAATATGATAGCCTAAAAAAGCAATTAATGCTTTTACAAGTTTACAAGTTCAACAACATGCCATTCACTTTTGCAGTATAGTAGAATACTTATAAAACTAACAAACACACCTAAACTCACATATCCCTATGTTCATCACCATCATGCTCCTTCAGGTTGCAGACACAACCGCCACATCTGCTTCAACAGGCGTTTCCCTCTCTTTGTTTGAACTTTACAAATTGGGTGGATTGCTCTTTATGATACCCCTCACGATTTTATCTATTTTGGGGGTGTATATCTTTATTGAACGGTATTTGGCAATTACCGCTGCTTCAAAAATAGATAAAGGTTTCATGGATCAAATTCAAGGACACATGCTAAGGGGCGATATTCAGTTGGCAACCAACCTTTGTCAACAACAGAGCACACCTATTGCCCGAATGGTGGAAAAAGGGATTAAACGCCTTGGAAAACCCCTTCGAAGCATTGAAGTAGCCATCGAAAACGAAGGAAAATTGGAACTGATGAAGTTAGAAAAGAACTTAGCCATTTTGGCCACCATTGCCGGTGTTGCACCAATGATAGGCTTTTTGGGAACTGTAACCGGTATGATTACCGCCTTTTTCCAAATATCCAACGCAGGCAGTACGGTTGACCCCAGCATGTTGGCAGGCGGAATTTACCAGGCCCTTATCACCACCGCCGCCGGATTGATGATTGGTATCCCTGCTTATGTTGCTTACAACTTTTTGGTCAATATGGTCGAAAAAGTTGTGTTTAAAATGGAAGCAACTTCCATAGGTTTTGTTGATTTCTTGCAAGAACCGGCTAAGTAATCACAAGCTATTTAACATAGTTTCTTCTAAATGATAAAACACGAAAAACAGCCGTTTGAAAACTGTGAAATAAATATTCGCAAACAGAAAACCCTTTCAGACACCTATCGCATCCATAAAAGCATCTAAACCCATAACCGCAGTCTGCTAATCGCACCAAACACCTTTTCAGACAACTACAAACAAAACATCATGGCTATTAAACCATCCAATAAAGTAAGTGCTGAATTTAGTACGGCTTCGATGACCGATGTTATATTTCTGCTCATTTTATTCTTTCTACTCACCTCAACCATTGTTAATCCCAATGCCTTGAACCTTGTTTTACCAAGTTCTCTCAGTAAAACAACTGTCAACCAACCCGTATCGGTATCCATATCGGCAGACTTGAAATATTATATTGGGAAAGAGCCTGTGCAGTTTGTCAACCTTCGACCCATGATAACTGAGCAACTAAAAAATCAAACCGATGCCACTATTGTGCTAAATGCCGAAAAAAGTGTGCCCATCGAAAAAGTGGTCGAAATTATGGATATAGCCAATGACCTAAAAGTGAAAATGGTTCTCGCCACCACACCGCTTAAAGAATAACCTCTAAAAACTTCAATGCCATGAGTACTTACTATCAAGATAACGAACCTAAAATATCAACCGAAGGAGCTATCGGCACTGCTGTTGTTCATCTTCTATTATTGCTATTGCTTTTGTTTTTTGGCATGAATGCTGTTATCCCACCTTTAGAAGAACAAGGCATACTCATTAACTTCGGCACCTCTGACCAAGGTTTTGGCGAGTTGCAACCTGTATCGGATGAAACAGCGAGCAATTTTACGGAAGCAACTTCTGAGGAGTCAACGACCGCCGAACAACCCAAAACTCAATTACCCAACCCCATCATTGACAATCAAGCGCAAACTTCGACAGACGAAAGTGCGCCCGCTCTTCCCGTACAAGACAAAAACAAGAGTAAAGAAACGGAAGAAGTAACCGATAAGAAAAACAAAGAGACCCCAAAAGAGGACAATAAACCTAAAACAGATAAAGCACAGGAAAATAAGCCTCAAAATACCAATCCCAAACCCAATGTGGATCCCAAAGCCTTATTTCCGGGCAACAACAGCAACAACGCATCCAATCAGGGAGATAAAAACAACAGCAACGAAGACTTGGGCAAGGTCATGGGAAAAGTTGACATAACCACCAACACCGGAACCGACAGCCCCGGTATGGGGGATAGTGGTGTTGGATACGATTTGTCCGGTCGCCGCCTGCTTGGTATTCCTCCTATTCAAGACAATTCACAAGAAACAGGCAAAGTGGTCATCCGTATAAAAGTAGATCGCACAGGTCAGGTAATAGATGCTCAATTTCAATCGGCCGGCTCTACTACCACCAGTTCTAACTTGAAGAACAAAGCCTTAGCCGCCGCTAAAAAAGCAAAATTCAACGAATCATTGGGCGGATTGGAAATTCAAACGGGTACAATTTCCTTTACCTTTAAGGTTAGGTAATTACCCCCCTGTATTGGGTTGGATAGACCATCTACAGGTTTAAAACCTTTCTCGATGTCGTCCACTTCTATAAATTTCATTATCAGCAAGAACATTAAAATTGTCAGGCTAAGGTAATTCAAGTTTGTCAAAACTAAAATCCGGTACCATTCCTTCTAAATCTAATGCCATGCAAAATGTTTTATTGTTAACCCTCCTCACCCTTTTTTACTTAGGCATGAACGCTCAAAACGAAAATCCGAATTACGACAAAGAGTTAGCCGCTTCCTTGGGGGCTGATGACTATGGCATGAGGGGTTACTATTTTGTTATCCTAAAAACAGGAACCAATACGATTGACGACCAAGAAAAGGTCAATACCATTTTCAGAGGACACATGGATAATATAGGGCGCATGGTCAAAGATGGTAAACTCATCATTGCAGGGCCTTTGGGCAAAAATGATAACCAATACCGAGGCCTGTACATTTTTACCGTACCCACCAAAGAGGAAGTCGAAGCCCTCTTGGAAACAGACCCCGCCATTACAGAAAAGCTGTTAGCCGCCGATATTTACGAATGGTACGGCTCTGCTGCACTTCCAACGTACCTAGATGTTCACAAGAAAATTGAGAAGATGAAACATTGACTTGTGTGAAGGATGGAAAAAATTTCACCACAAATTTGAATTTGGATTGCTCAGGATGAGATTTGTTTATTCCGAGTGGGGTAATTGTGAATGTTGGCAAAGTGTCCAATCCATAAGGGTCGCTATATTTTATGGGGTTGTTATGCACAAAACTGTACCCGCTTATATCGTTTCATAAAACAGGGCAAATATCTTGCGCATTCAATCAGCTTTCTCTTTCTGTGTCTTTGACATGGCTTTTTAATTTTGATACACCGCAAAGGCAAGTGTTCTGAACCCGCCCTTAAAGATTAGGTTGGTCGAACGGGAAAGCACTTCAACTGAGTTGAATGGCTTTCCCATATCTCCTGTCATACCAATTAATATTGCCCTATCTGATAATCAATTAATTGTAATTTTCCATCAATTATTTTATAAGCAAAAAAGCCATTGTGATTACTAAGTACTACGAAAAAGTTGATTATAATTAATCTTCCTTTTATCTCCGGCTTTTCAATAATAAAGTAATTATTATATTTTATTTTGTATTCGGGATAAGAATTCCAATCCGCAACTAATGGGTATGGTATTAAATCTACTTTTTTAATTACTAAAACTTTGCCCTCGATGACAATATCTTGACAGTCATTAAAAAAGCGAGACTTATCAAGTACAGTTATTGTATCGGCATAAGTTAAATTCAAAGAAGGTAGTTCATAAAATGCTTTCTCTTGAAAAAATGTTTTTAATAACACGCACTCCATATCCTCTATGCCGTCTGATATGAAATCAATATCAGATTGACCGTATGATAGAATGGGAAAGAAAATTAGGGAAAAAACACAAAATATTTGTCGCATTTATTTATTGTTTTTATGATGATTATAAGGCTGCGGCGTGTCTCTATTATAACGAGGTAAAAAATCATCTAAATCAAGTTTTCGAAGTTCTTCCATTATTATCTTTCGATTCTCTAGCCCTTCTTTTCCTTGTTTTAGGCGAAAATGGAAATGATTGTACCAAATAGCTTTTTCAAAAGCATCTCCAGTTTCGCTTGAATCACCTATTTTGAAGCCATTAAAGAAGTAAACGTAACTTCCTTTGCCTTTATGTTCTCTGCTAAATCTACGGTCAGTAATGTTTCTTGCATTAGGCAATACTATATTAGTACAGAATCCAACATGAGTAGTTTCATGTGTACTGATAGTTGTTCGCCTCTACTCCAACCAAGGCTTTAAAGTTAGGGCTTAGTTTTGGGATGGGCAAGCGTATTTACCCCTAAATCCCTTGATGGCGACTTTTTTCCTGCTTTGTAGGATTAGGCAATATGTTTCTTGCAGAAGTTTGTTACAGTGATGTCTTGATACTTTGGTAGCTCACGAAAAATTATTCAACCAATCGGTTAGATGATTAGGATAAAATCAATATGCTCACTTGATACCAATCCTTCCAACTTACGACACATTAAATAATGTCCCTTTTTGTGATTTAGAGATAAGAACCTATCCAACAACAAAAACAATATTTGAACCACCCTGCAAAAAAACACCCACCATTTTACAAAAAACATAGGTCAACATCCATTTTTCACCTACCTTTACATCAAAATAAGGCAGTCATAGTCTGATAATACCCCAAAATAGGTTATACACATAGCAAAAAAGGCTCAAAAAGTGCCGAATTTGTCATTAAAAAAGGTAAAATAAAGGACTTTAAACCCAAAAAACTGGTCTTTTTTTCAAACAAAAAGGACTTTTTCTTCGAGTAAAAGGACTTTAAAAACGATAAATTGGTCTGTTTTTCTGGAAAAAGACCTTTGGAAGCAAAAAATTGGTCTGTTTTTCAAAAAAAAGACCAATTTTCCCAATTAATTGGTCTTCCCTCCCCAAAAAAGGCCTTTTTCTCCGATTAATTCATCTTTTATTTCAACAAAAAGTTGACAAAAATGCGTTTGAAGTCCTTTTTTCTGGGGTTTTATAATCAAAAAATGGTGTGTTTTAACGCCTATCTTTGTAAAAAGGGTTATAAGAACGACATATATTTGCACAACTCCACCCTTCTATAAACAAATGCGGCAACAAAGTTTAGGTCAACCGTTTATGTTTGTTTCCGATTTTGGAATAAGCAGGACACTGGTTCAAAAATCGAATCAAGTTGACGGTAAACCGACTTCCCCCCGTTGTTGTATGTCTATTCTACCGGTTAATTACCCACAAAACCACTACAAATCTTTTCGGTTGAAGATTCTGACTGCAAAAGCGATGGGCACAATAGCCCAAACCAACATCACCCCTGTTGAAATGATGGTTCCATATCCACTGCCGAAAAATTGTTTGTAAAGCGCGCCGGTATAACCCATCAATGCCGAAATATCTAATTTCAGGAGTATCATAATCCGCCCCATATCAACGGGATTGAGGGCAGTAAACACCATAACCGCTTTTTCGAGCGGGTAATCGCTGAAACTGAACAGCAGAAGCAGCACTAATCCATCGTAAATCAGGGAGAAGTAAAACCATAAGAGCAACGAGATGCCGATCCCTTTGGCTTTGTCGTTGGTTATGACCGATGCCCAAAACGCCAAGGAGGTAAACACCACCGTGAGTAACGCTCCCGATAGAATCAACATGCTGCTGGCTTCGGTAAAACTGAGCAATACCAACGGCATTCCAACCCCAATTCCAAAAGCAGTCAACAGTGCAATAGTTACTCCAAAATATTGACTCAACAAGATTTTACTCCGTTGCAAAGGTTGTGCAATCAGCAATTCGATAAACTCATACGAATTGTAAAAGTGAATGGTGGCGAACACTATGCTTACTAAAGGCAGTACAATTAAAATGATATTGAGTAAACTGAGTGTCCCTTTGTTGGTATCGGTTTCCAAACTTAACATACTGACACTGACGACCAATAAAAACAGCGTATAAGCTATAATGATTTTATTTTGCAGAATATCGTACAGTACGTATTTTATTATTTTACCCATTTACAAGTTATTTTTCCAACCAAATCTTGGCGTAATGTAGCAAAAAGCCCAATATGCTGTCCCAAACTTCGGAAGGTTTTCATCGTTATTCAAAAATGTTGTCCATTGTGTTTTGGCATCGGATACCCCTATTCCATTTTTCCCAATAACTCATCTGCTAAGTCTCCCAAAAATGGGAAATTGGGTGCGGTTTAATCTTTCAACTTTTTATGACCTTGTCTGATGATATTGGCGATGGCTTTACCCAATTTTTCTTCTCCGGTTTCCCGTTTCAGTTCTTCTAATGTTTTGTAAAAGAACACGTCACCTTCAAAGATGTACATCACATTGGTTACCAATTCGTCCAAATCGCTTAGGATATGGGAGGTAATCAGCACTAATTTGTTGCTTTCCTTTTCACGTGCAATTTTGAGTTTCAACAATTCGGCAGACAACGGGTCGAGACCGGTAGTTGGTTCGTCTAAAATGAGTACCGGAGGATTGAATAAAAAAGCCAAACAAGCACTTACCTTTTGTCTTGTGCCTCCCGATAAAGTCCGCATCGGTTTGTGGTAGATGCTTTTCATGTCGAAGGCTTCCAACAAGTCCTCGTCTGTTTGAACGTTGTCTTCGGCACTTTTTCGGATGTCTTTCATCATTTCAAACAATTGTCCAACTTTCATATTATCGGGATACCTGCCTATTTGAGGCATATAACCTATCAGGCTTCGGTAATTCCAATCGTTTTTGATGGTTTTCCCGTTAAAGGTGATTTGACCTTCGTCGGGCATCACCATACCAAGCAAACATTTGATAAAAGTCGTTTTACCCGACCCGTTAGGGCCTATTACCGCAACGATTTGTCCTTGTTCAAAACCGATATTGATGTCGTTCAGCACCTTTAGGTTGCCAAAGGTTTTATGGAGTTGTGATACGTGGATCATGTTTTACTTTTTTCATGAGTGGTTCAGCATCAATCAGGCTTTCTGGGGTGATGCTGGGGATTACTTTCTCCATCCGGTCAAGGAGATAGACGACAAAGCTACGCCAAAGCATAATGGTAAAAGGCATTTCGGAAACCAGCATGGCATAAAGACTAGTTGGCCGGTAAGGCACATCGCCGATGCCGTCTTTGTCGAGGTCGTAACCTTCGTATTTATCCCAGTAATTACCGTTGATGGTATTCAATACCAAAGTGCCGTTTGTGGCTATATCAAAGGTGTTCCCGTTAAAATTATTCGACAAAAAGTTGTTGTTATCGCAACTTGCTTGTAGTTGAACAGCCCATCCATTGAAGGTAAAGGTGTTGTTGGTAATCACAATTCGGCTGCTGCCTTCCATTTGAATACCGATGGTATTTTGGTCAAAGATATTGTTCTCGATATGACTGTCGGAAATATCTTTCAAGAGTAGCCCATAAGCACTATCACCCCAATTATGGATAAATTGGTTGTTAAGCATGGTTACCTTTTTGGTGTACATGACCGCAACACCTGCTCCATTGTTTTCAAAACGGTTGTTCCTGTATTCGTCCTCGTGCGAAAACATAAAATGCAGCCCGTACCTTAAGTTTTCATAGCTTTGGTTGTCGGTAATCAATGATTTGGTTACAAACTCGAAATAGATGCCATCGCGATGTCCCGAAACTTCATTAGAAGCGATATTGAGGTGATCGCATTTCCAAGCATGTATGCCATTACCGGCATTGAGTTCGATATCGCTGACAGAATGCAGGCTGTTGTTTTGAACCGTACAGTGGGTTACATTGGCCAGGTAAATGCCAAAACAAGTGTTTCGCAATTGGTTGTTGCTGATGTTGATATTGCTGGCATTATAGACATTAATACCTGCCATTTCTCTCGAACTTGAAAACGGGGCGTTGATGAGTTGAAAACCGATGATGTTTACATCGTTGGTTTTTACGGAAATGAGTTCGTTTTTTTCTTGTCCGTCCAAGATTGGATGGTCTTGTCCAATGAAGGTGATGGATTTTCTGATTTCTAATACCTCGCCATGGTAAATACCTTTTTGCACCAAAATAGTATCGCATGGCTTGGCATAGTCGAGTGCCTCATGCAGATTTTTAAGAGTGCAATCTGCACAAACGGTGTGAGTTGCTGCCGTTAATGGAATATGAATAACCATGATGCCGCAAAAGGAAATCATCCATATTCTAAAAATAAAATTCACTATTAACATGGCAGAAGGAATCACAATTTGACGATTATTTTTCAGCTTTTCGATAAACACATTTTTAGTAAAAGACATTAGGTTGAGGAATATTCACACATGTTTGTGAGTTTTTGCATCAATTTTGTTAGTTATTACTCCTGCATTGTTAGTTATTACTCCTGCATTGTGCGTTCTTGCTACTGCATTGTGAGTTCTTACTACTGCATTGTGAGTTCTTACTACTGCACTGTGCGTTCTCGCTCCTGCATTGTGCGTTCTTGCTACTGCATTGTGCGTTCTTGCTACTGCATTGTGAGTTTTTGCTACTGCATTGTGGGTTTTTAATACTGCATTGTGAGTTCTTACTACTGCATTGTGAGTTCTTGCTACTGCATTGTGAGTTCTTGCTACTGCATTGTGAGTTCTTGCTACTGCATTGTGCGTTCTTGCTACTGCATTGTG
>CALCIK010000129.1 GCA_937907475.1 uncultured Bacteroidota bacterium
CGTAAAAAAATTAACAAATTTGCTTGGAATTCAACATAGTATCTTATTCCCATTTCAATAAGGTAACAAGGTTTGTAAGTTTACTTGTTGCCGTTTTGTTACTAAGGCAATAAGGTTTTTAAAAATACTTGTAGTCACTTTTATAAAAAATCTGCGGTCATCCGCGATGCTTGCATCGGCTTTATCCGCGTTCCAAGAAAAGAATAGAACGCGGATGACACTGATTTTCAAACGCGGATTTCGCGGATATTATCTTTGTTACTATAAAAAAATCTGCTGCATCTGCGATGCTTGCATCCGCGTCATCAGCGTTCAAAAAAAGAATAGTACGCGAATGACAGAGATTTTTCTTAGTTTAAAAAAAAAGAAAGGGATTATAGCGTGCCCCTCAATTCTTGTTCTCGTTCAATCGATTCGAACAAAGCTTTGAAATTACCTTTCCCAAACGATTTGGCACCGCAACGTTGGATGATTTCAAAGAAAACGGTAGGTCTATCTTGAACGGGTTTGGTAAATAACTGGAGCAAATACCCTTCATCATCGCGGTCAACCAAGATGTTGAGTTTTTTTAGGGTTTCCATGTCTTCTTTGATATGTCCTACCCGTTCGGTCAGGTCATCGTAATACACTTCAGGGACATATAGAAATTCTACCCCACGGCGGCGAAGCTCAGTTACGGTATAAATGATATTATCGGTAGCTAAGGCGATATGTTGTACGCCTGCACCGTGGTAAAAGTCAATATATTCTTCGATTTGCGATTTTTTTCTACCATTAGCGGGTTCGTTGATTGGGAATTTGATAAAACCGTTACCACTGCTGACCACTTTACTCATCAGTGCAGTGTATTCGGTCGAAATATCGTTATCGTCAAAGGTTACTAAGAGTTTAAAGCCCATTACGTCTTCGTAAAACTTCACCCATGTATTCATTTCACCCAATTCCACATTTCCGACACAGTGGTCAATGTATTTAAGACCGACAGGTTGAATGT
Source organism: uncultured Bacteroidota bacterium (assembly GCA_937907475.1). Taxonomy (GTDB): domain Bacteria; phylum Bacteroidota; class Bacteroidia; order Chitinophagales; family UBA2359; genus UBA2359. Next base: position 995 of record CALCIK010000129.1, read on the forward strand.
CGAAGTTCGAGCTTTTAGGCATGTAGCCGGGTAAAAATGCGCCGTGATAGTTTTTCCTTTCTACAAACTTGTGAATAGTATGACCGTAAGTATGAATAGCGGCAATCACCACTTCCCCATGTTCGTCAGAAAACACCGTTGGTTCCATTGCTGGTTTTGCACCGCGTTTGACGGTTTCTTCAAACGATTTGCGGGCATCGTCCACCCAAAGGGCAAGCACTTTTACCCCGTCCCCATGTTGTACCAAATGTTGGTTAATGGGCGATTCGGGGGTTAAGGGAGTGGTGAGCACCAATCTCACTTTGCCCTGTTGAAGTACATAAGAGGCGTGATCTTTCGAACCGGTTTCCAAACCGGAATATGCCACTAACTCATAGCCAAACGCCGCCTGATAGTAATAAGCCGATTGTTTGGCATTACCCACATACAATTCAATATGATCGGTTCCGTTTAAAGGCAGAAAATCGGCAACTACGGGAGGTTGTTGCTCTAAAGTATTTGATAATGGATTCATTTGGTAAGGTTTTATTTTTAGAAATTGGTTTTTATATCAGCAATTACCCCGCATAATCTAACCATGAAAGGAAATAGTCGGGGTCTTCAATTTGAAGGGCTTGACGGGTGAGTTGAAGGGGTTTAAAGGTATCCACCATCACTGCGAGTTCCTGAGTTTCTTTTGCGCCAATGCTTTTTTCTACAGTTCCGGGATGAGGGCCATGTGGAATACCTCCCGGGTGAAGGGTAATTTGTCCTCGTTTCACGTTTTTGCGGCTCATAAAATCACCGTCCACATAATAAAGCAATTCATCCGAATCTATATTACTATGGTGGTAAGGGGCAGGTATTGCCAATGGGTGGTAATCGTATAAACGAGGTACGAATGAACATACCACAAAACCACGCGAGGCAAATGTTTGATGGATTGGCGGCGGCATGTGTACCCTTCCGGTGATGGGTTCAAAATTGTGGATCGAAAAACCGTATGGATAACAATAACCATCCCAACCAACAACATCAAAGGGGTGAAAAGCATATTGATAGGGGTAAACCATGCCTTCCTTTTTAATATACAGCCTGAAATCGCCTTTTTCGTCGTGTGTTTCTAGGTTTTGGGGAACTTTAATATCGCGCTCGCAAAATGGGGAATGTTCCATCAACTGACCATTGTCGCTCATATACCGTTTAGGGAAAACTATCGGACTAAAGGACTCAACTATAAACAGACGGTTTTCGGGGGTATTAAAGTAGATTTGGTAAACCGTCCCTCGTGGAATAATTAGGTAGTCGCCATATTCAAATTCGATATTACCATAGCAGGTTTTGAGCGTTCCCGAACCTTGGTGAATAAAAAGCATCTCGTCTGCATCGGCGTTTTTGACAAAGTAATCGGTCGTCGATTCTTTTGGTGCAGCCAAGCTGATATGACAATCGTTATTGACCAATACCGGCACCCTGCTTTTTAAATAATCATCCACAGGGGCTATATTGAAACCTTGCAGGCTTCGCGGTTGTAATTGCTTGCTCAACAATACATCAGGGGCAACGGATACGGGTTTCCCCACATTTCTGATAACCGTAGGCGGGTGGCAATGATACAATAAAGAATAGGCATCCGAAAACCCTTCGGTGCTAAACAGTTCTTCGGCATACAAACTTCCGTTGGGTTTGCGAAACTGCGTATGCCTTTTGGGTGGAATTTGTCCTAGTCGTTGGTAATGGGGCATAGTTTATGATTTGGTTAGGTGGTAAATATGGTTTTAGCAGCTCTAATCTGGAATTGTTTACATTTCTGACGTATTAAATTCACTTAGCAAAGATACAAAAATGCGCGAAAAATATAAGAAGGTGTGCTTTCTCAAGGACTTCTTTTTAAAAGTGGCATGAAAAATCTCCCGTTTTTTTAGTAGAAGGTCAATCTGTTCTTGTATAGGTTCAATGTAAACTTTGAATACAATATTGCACGCCTACTTGCTGGGAATTTAACGGCAATGTTCGCAAGGTAAAGTTCAAGAAACGATAAAATGCAACACCGAAGGGAGGTTCAATATTGCTTTAGGAATTAGCGACTAACAATTACTGAACTAGATTTAAAATCAGCCTATCATTTTGATAAAAAATAGGGGTCAACAATTAATTTATGCCTACCTTTAGCCAACATTAGGAGGGCTAATCAGAAAAAACATCCTAACGACTTTATACACATAGTAAAAAATGTCCGAAAAGGGTCAAAATAGTTATCAATAAAGTCGAAATAAAGGTCTTTTTCTTCTACAAAAAGCACTTCGGATGCAATTTAAAGGTCTTTATTTTTGAAAAAAGACCTTTAGAAGCAATTTATTGGTCTTTACCTTCTACAAAAAGGTCTTTAGGAGCAATTAAAAGGCCTTTATTTTGGAGAAAAGGTCTTTGGAAGCAATTTAAAGGTCTTTATTTTTAAGAAAAGGTCTTTCCCCCCGACTAAAAATTCTTTATTTCCGACAAAAAGTCAACAATAATCTGCCCAAAGACCAATTTTAAGGATTTATAGCCTTGAAAATGGGCATGTATTGATGTTACATCGGTTAAAAAGGCAACTATATCCACTTCTAAATTTTACTAATTCTCTATGAACGTGGATGACACAGTTACGAGCATCGCTGATGAACGCAGAATTTAAGTAACAAAGATAAATCAGCGTTATCCGTGTTCTATTCTTTTTTAGAACGCGGATGACACGGATGCAAGCATCGCTGATGAACGCAGATTTTTATACTAACAAAGAAAAAAAATCCGCGAAATCAGCGTTTGAAAATCAGCGTCATCCGCGTTCTATTCTTTCTTTGAACGCGGATGACACGGATGCAAGCATCGCTGATGAACGCAGATTTTTATAGCAACAAAGAAAATCCGAGTTATCCTCGTTCTATTCTTACTTTGATTGCGGATGATAGAAACGATCAGTTGTTGATTTACCATCAATGTATGGTTTGTCCAATTAAAAGCCTGTTTCAAAAGAGGGTGAAATTTGAAAGAGGAAGCCTTTCACCAATACTTGTTTTCCGATGTTTTGGAATGTGTTTCTATGTGATGCAGGGTTTGATATTTTTAGGAACACGCCGAATTGGGTCAACCACAATAAAGAAGCCCTCAAAGTAATTACTCCTTGAGGGCTTAAAAAACTTACGACGAAAAACAATGGCTCTTATCAGGAGCTACAATTTCATAAACATCTACAAAGAAGATATTGTTGGCAAGCACGTAAGATTTTAATCAAAATCAAAAAAATGGAAAGAGAGCGGTTGTTATTGAGTCACTTTCGTTTTGTAGGGGGCAACTGCTTTGACCAAGTCCTCTAACTCCCAAGCGTCTTCAAGTTTAAAGTTTCCTATCTTAGTACGGCAGAGCGAGGATAAATAAGCACCGTTTTGAAGCAATTTACCAAAATCGGAAGCAATAGAACGAATATAAGTTCCTTTGCTGCATACTATCCGAACATCCACCAATGGCAAAGAAATTCGGGTCAATTCCAATTCGTGAACAGTGATTGGGCGTTTTTCAACTGCCACTTCTTGCCCTTTTCTTGCTTTAAGGTAAAGCGGTGAACCATTTACTTTTACAGCAGAATACATCGGGGGGGCTTGCAAGTAAGCACCTGTTAAGGTTTTGGCAGTGTCAAAAAGCTGTTCTTCAGTTAGATGACTGATGTCAAAAGTTTGGTCGGGTTCGTGTTCGGTATCGTAGGATGGGGTTGTTGCCCCCAGAAAAAATGTGCCTGTATATTCCTTGTCCATTCCCATATATTCGTCAATTCGTTTAGTAGCATTTCGACCAATACAAATAATGAGCAGTCCGGTTGCCATTGGGTCAAGGGTTCCGGCATGACCTATTTTCTTTACACCGCATGCATAGCGCAGTTTGTTGACTACGTCAAACGATGTCCAGCGAAGGGGTTTGTTGACTAACAGTACTTCTCCATCTTCAAAGTTGAAATTCTGTTGATTGGCATGAATCATTAAGGTGATTGTTTGTAGTGGTGATGGGTATAAATGGATAAGAGTTTGTTAATTTGCAAACTGATTGTGGAACTTAAGTTATTGTGAGCTATTATCGGAAAATATGGGGGTAAAGGTATTGCGCTTTATTTATTTCGCATCGTTAATGACCGTTTTGGTTGTTTTAGCAACCATGACGGCAATGCTTTGGCTATATTCCTATCTGGACTTTACCTATTTAATAGCCAAAAGTGCAGGCAAGTTAGAAGTGCTAGACTTGGTACGCACTCGTTTCTTTACCATGCAGAAGTTTTTGTTTGCCAGATACTTAATGTCAGGATTATTATTGGCTTATGCAATTGTTTTACCCTTTTTGATTAGAAAATCGGAATTAGTTACCGTCCATTTCAGCGAGTTTATCAAAGAGGTTGCACAATTTGGACGGCAATGGTTCATCTTAATACGGGGTTCATCGTTCATTCAGCGTGTGTTTGCCGGATTACTGTTTGTTTTATTGTTGGTTAAAACCATTTTTTACCTGCAATATCCGGTGCAATACGATGAAGCATGGACTTACAACTATTTTGTTTCAAATAACCTGTTAGTAGCCCTATCGGTTTACAACAATCATCCTTTATTTGTCGTGTTGGCAAATTTGTGTAAACATCTTCCCTTTTCGGTCAGTGTCAACTTGAGGTTACCCGTTGTTCTGTTTGGTTTTTTGTCTGTTGCCGCCATGTTTGCTTTTTTATTGAGGTTTTTCCCTTATTGGGTAGCAATGGCAGGCTGTTACTTTTTTGCCTTTTCTGGGCCTGTTACTTTTTATATGCTGTATGCAAGAGGGTATATCTTGCTCACCTTTTTTGTCATTGTATCCACCTATTCCCTTTTCAAGTTGTGGGTATTCCCCAATGAGATGGTCATTAAAAGAAGTAAATGGCGTATGATATTTGTGTTATCCTGTATTTTAGGGTTTTATGCCATGCCGACTTTTGTGTATCATTTTACCATTCTTAGTTGTTTCGGATTGTTGGCGGCCATATTCAACAAACGGATGGATTGGATTTGGGAAATGGGTAAAAGTATTGGGAGCATTGTATTAGGTGTGTCGTTGGTTTATATGCCCATGTTGCTTGGAACGGGCATTGGTTTAGGGGTTCAAGTAGCTACGGAAAGTAATCATTGGATATGGGTTTGGCAACACTTCTCAAAGTATATCAGTCGGACTTGGTATTTTTTAATAGGAACCGCTTTTCATTGGGAGTATGTTTTGATAATCATGCTTTGCATCTTTTGGTCGTATCGCCAAAGTAATAATCAACGAAAGCAAATCACCATTTTTTCTTTGTTTTCTTTGGCGATGATTCTGTTTGCATATACTTTGCAGAGAGTGTTTATTCCTGAGCGAATTTGGACTTATCTAGCTGTATTTCTATCCATATTGTTTGCAGGAATTGTTAGTGCAATATATTCAAGGATGGCATCTAACAAATTTCGGTTGGCAATAATTGGGTTCATTACCTTGTGTACGGTTTGCACAAACGCCTATTTAACCCATCAAAACGATTTTATCAATTGGAGTTATCAACGAGATAGCAACAGCAAAATGATAGCCAATCTATTCATGCTTCATCGTGTTCAACGATATTATCTGAATTTGGATTACTACAAACCCATGATTGAGTACTACCATAAAATAGAAGAAACGTCTATACAACCCGTTAGTGGCAACCAACAAAGCATTGACTTTCAACCTTTTGAGTTGCAAAAAAACTATGAAGCTGTTTTGTGGGATAATTGCATCACCCTACCCGAAGGGCTTTCCGAACGCTATGATATGCAATTCTCGGATGACGAAATTACGGTTTGGATAAAGAAGCCTAACGAAAATACCGGAAAATAAGGGTACTTCAACATGCTCGTATGTCACTGAAAAACTTCATTACATACTACTTACTTTGGCATGTAGTATCGAGACTCTACCATAAGTTTGTCATTCAAAATGTTGAGCCTTTTGGCAGCACTATGAGTCATACTTAAAAGAACGTTGTCATTTTGTGGTAAATCGGGTAGCTTTTCAACCACCATTAAATAAGCCGTTCTTCTGTTGATGGGGTTAGTTACTTTAACGATGGTTTTAGGTGGGGCATATTTATGCAGACAATACATATTGTCAGTACTGGATGTTTCACCGCTGTCATCAAACCAAATTGCAGCACCTGTATGTTTTTTTAATTTAAACATGCCTAGCGTGTCTTGTTCAAATTCGGTGTAAGTTTTTTGAAATGGGGTCGTTAAGCTCGACTCAGCACTAACTTTAGATATTTCTGCCAATTCGAGCATGGTGAGTGCTTCATTGGTGGGCATAATGTATTCTATGATGATTTCCTGACCACTTTTTATATTGTTATCGGTTAAGTTATTCCAGTTTAAAAGCGTGGTAACTTCTTGATTATATAGTTTCGCAATACTGTATAGCGTTTCTTTTTCTTTTACCTTATGTCTAACCGGTTTTAGCTTGGTATAAGAAGTGGTTCGAGGAGTACCTGATGCTGACGAAGTGTTTGTTACTTCTTTATCTGAACCTTTAACTTGAGCGGCACTTTTGGTTGTTATAGCAGGATTGGTTGAGGTGGAAGTATTTGTGTTGGCTTCATTGATGGTTGATGAATAGGTGGTGAGTGGTTGATTAGTTTCTTCAATACCTCGGTAAATCGGATCTTCTTTGATAACAACTGGCTGAGAAGGAAAAGTTGCAACATCATCTGCATAATGCAAAGGGGTGGCATAAATGATGGGCTCAGTTACTGCGGCGTTTTCTGTTGGCTTGGCAATGATGTCTGAAACGGCACGGGCAATTGCGTCTTCTTGAACAACAGGATTGGTTAGGGGCAACAAATCAACTCCGGCATTGGCTACAATATCTTCATGCAAGTAAACCATAGTTTGATCATTGGATGCAGTGGACGTTCCTCCTTTTTGTTTAAGGGGAAGGATAATGACATCCCCAATATTTAGTTGTCCTTTTTTAACTCGTGGATTTTGCTGCATGATGGCATCAATATTCACTCCGTAGGTATTGGACAATTGGTACAAATTGTCTCCGGCTTTAACCGTATAGGCGATATAAGAAATTGGCTGAGCAGATAGTACTAAATAAGTACTCATAAACATTAGCAAAGTCAGCATTAGCTTTTTCATGATATTTTCGGTATTGGGTAATTAAACAAAGGACAAAAAAAACAAATTGAGTTGATAATAAGTTTAATTGATAACAAAAGTAAAAAACTTTTTACTAACAAGCATCTGATTTGCTAAAAAAAATGTATTTTCTGCTCAATTTCTGAGTTTTTAGTCCAAATTTTAGTGGTTAGTGGTTAATTGTAAATGGTTAATGGTTAGAGAGCTTGTCGAACTAAGTGGTTAACTATTAATGTCTTTCGTCTTATGTCTTTCGTCTCCAATCGTAAATCTCAAATCAAAACTCCCCCTGCTCAATTAACTTTCTTATCAAAACGATTTGTCCCAAATGGTAATGAGTATGTTCTATCATGCCGTGTAAGTTTCGGTAGTAAATACCGTATTTTTTATTCGTAAAATCTTCCAAAAGAATATCTTCCGGTAATTGTTCAATCAATTGGGCAACGGTTTCGGCATCTTCCCAAGTCTTATTCAGCATTTTTTCCCAATCGTCCTTTGATTGAATGGGCGGGTGGTCAAAACTTAATCTATCTGAAGCGTCAAGCGGACCTTCTTTCAACACTTTTAGGATTGCATCTACATAATAGTTGGTATGGTAAACAAGTGTTGCAATAGTGTTAAAAGAATACACTTTTGTTGTAGCCTGTTGCCAAGAAACATCCTTCAAGTTTTCTTTAAAATTAGAGGCAGTCCAGTTTCCCCCAAAATAGACTTCTCTTAAATGTTTTGCTATTTGTTGTGTTAAACTCATAGGTTTGGATTAGTTGTGTTTAAAGGCTCAAAATTGTTTTATCAGGCGCAAAATACAACAGAACTAATAAACCTGTTAGTGTATTGTTTTTGAAAAGTTAACGACTTCTATAAATTCCGACCCTTTTTACAATACTTATAAACTAAGTATCCAGAAAGAACGAAAGAATTTAACTATTCACCATCCCTTTAAAATTGGCATTTTTGTTTCTAAGGTCATTCCCATGCTCATATACAGATTTCAAGTTGACCAGAAAAAAAGACCAACCGGAGTCACATCCCAAACGAATATCCTTTTTTGATTTGTCATCAGTCGGAATGTTTTTTTGGGTGAGCGTTACGACTACAAAATCGTCTTGGGCGTTCAATTGAATGTCCACCAAACATTCGTCTGCAAAGGTAAACTGCAAAAAGTCTTGACCATTTGCCTCAGTAATTTTACCCTTTTCAATTCCATCGTACAAAAACCAACTCCATTCGTAATTATAATCTTTTGCAACCGGTGCTTCTTTTGAAATGAGTTGATGCTTTGTATCAAAATTTTTAGCCTCTTTCAAAAACCATTTTTCAAGTTCGGAAGACTTTGTCCATGCATCGTAAATAGCAGATAAAGGTGCTTGAACAGCTACCTTAAGGGTAAATTTTGTCCAGTCAAAATTTTCCATGTTTGTAACGTTTGTGGTGATTAGATAATATTACGGGGTTACTTTGGGGGGTATTGCAAAAAATGGAGTGATTAGTGAAAGCACGGATTTAAGTGGGAAATGCGATATTATTCTTAGTTACAATAGTTCGTTAAAAATTAAGCAGCGATATAGCACAAAGATAAGAGTTCTATGATTTTTGGGATGTTTTTTTACAACTCACTCCCATAAGTAGCACTGTTAGAAATACAGTCAATCAAAAATTGGTTATGTAGCCTTGATTTGTTAAAGAAGACTGTACGTTTAACGAAGTCTTGTTTTTCTTAAAAATCAACAACTTATTGGTATAGAATAGCGTTCGGATAAATAGCAACCCTTCCGTAGGTTTCACGACAGCATTTGGATAAATAGCAACTCTTCCGTAGGTTTCACGACAGCATTCGGATAAATAGCAACCCTTCCGTAGGTTTCACGACAGCGTTCGGATAAATAGCAACCCTTCCGTAGGTTTCACGACAGCGTTCGGATAAATAGCAACCCTCCCGTAGGTTTCACGACAGCATTCGGATAAATAGCAACCCTCCCGTAGATTTCACGACAGCATTCGGATAAATAGCAACGTTATTAAAGGTGGTTCTTCCGACTTTTTAGCGCATCAGAGGAAATTGACTAAAATTCTAGCTCT
>CALCIK010000130.1 GCA_937907475.1 uncultured Bacteroidota bacterium
CTAAAACATGTATGTAAAACTCTAAAACATGTATGTAAAACTCTAAAACATGTATGTAAAACTCTAAAACATGTATGTAAAACTCTAAAACATGTATATAAAACCCTAAAACATGTATGTAAAACCCTAAAACATGTATGTAAAACTCTAAAACATGTATGTAAAACCCTAAAACATGTATGTAAAATCCTAAAACATGTATGCAAAATCCTAAAACATGTATGCAAAATCCTAAAACATGTATGCAAAATCCTAAAACATGTATGCAAAATCCTAAACAACCTCAATAAAATCGGCTAAAAACGGAACAATCGCTGTGATGTCAAATTCTCCCCGGATCCTCTACCTCAAGCATAATATCTATTTGCAGGTTTGCTTTATAAATACTGTTATCTAAAATGATTTCAGCGATAAAACAAAAATAAACCATGTTTTTTAGAAAAACCAATTTATTTTCAAATCTTCGGGGGCTAACGTTATTAGTGTCGTGTATATTACATTATTGTAACCCAACTTTAGGCTCAGCCCCGAAAAATGGTGTATTTTAAGCGCAAAACGAGTTCTTAATTAATGGTAAATGATAAATGGTTAATCGTCAATTGCGTTCTTACTTCATACGCTGAAACTTGTTTTAGGGAGGGCTGGGGAGGGTAATTCTTTATTGTTAATTGTTAATGGAGAATGATAAATGGTTAATGGCAAACCAAGCTTTCCCCCCCTCCTTGAAACAAATCGGACGGTTACACTTCCTTTGAAACCTCACTCCATATTGTCGAATTATTTTAGATAGGGGAAGGGGAACTCCTACTGCTCCACCGTAACCATGACACTCCCTGCCGTTTCGCTGTTCCAGACGACCTCTATTTGGCTGCTTCCTTGTCCGCCGAGAATGGTGCCGTTGCTGACCGACCAAGTGTAGGTTGCCCCTTCAATGGGTTGGGTGTTATAGAGATAGACCTCGGCGTTGTTGGCACAGACAAGGGTGCTGCCGGTGATTAGGGCAGCGGTGGCTAAACAAGCATCCATATCAAAATCCCAAACGCCGCGGGCATAAGTGGCATACCGCACAGTATTGATAGACGGAATATACTCTACATCCATATAATTGACCAACGGGGCTTTGTTTCCTGCTATGTTGTGCCATTGTCCTTCGTCGGGAAGCAGAACAAAGGGCGCTATGCTAGAGGCGGCAAAAATAAGGGTTTCGTCAGCATTCCCGTCTATGGCTTCTACGGTACAGGCAGGCAGTCCGTTGTTCAGGGGGGCGAAAGTTGCTCCATGGTTGGAGGAATAATATACGGGCGAATTGGAGTACCCGCTCCCTCCTACCCAAACCTTGCCCAATTGTGTTTTGGATGGGTAGATGACCCTTGCATACAGATAAGGCGATAGCTGAAGGCTTTGCCAAGATGCTCCGGCATTGGACGAACGGAAAAAATATCCGTTGCCGGTGGCGACATACCAATAGCTGCTGTCTATGGGCGAAATGGCAATGGCGCTAATCTTGTTTCCACCCGATGCTGTGGCAAAATTATAGGGATATTGTGTGGCTTGTGCGTCGGCATTTGTCATAGCTTTCAGCCTTAGGAGGTAGTTTCCGGTGGTATTATTGATGTATCCTGCCGTAAAACAGTGCGAAGGTTGTTGTTGTGGTACAAAAATAGGCGCTTCCCAATAGGGTACTTGCCCGTTCACCCAATAGGGCGACCAAGTAGAAGGCACGCCATTGGTGACCGGATCGTTGACATAATTGCATCCGTCACCTAACCACCAAGTCCAAAAAGTTTGTCCGTTATCGCCCGATGCAATGTTGGAAACATCGCCTCCCCAAACGCCGGTAAAATCAACAATTCCCGTTTGTGTATTGCCGAGTTGTGTCACAGCATACCCGTTGTCTTGTGTGCCGATATACATGTTGCCGGGCTGAGTATGTGTGGTAGCCATTTTGTAGATTTGCGTACAATTCAGTCCGGGAATGCTTAACGAATTGAAGTGGTTGCCAACAGCGTTGAGTTTGTAAATACCCCCGTCCGTACCCAACCAAACTTCGGTTTGTCCGTTATCGGGATTGCGCAGACAAAGCGTTTTGGGCACATCGCCATGGTAATACACATAGCTTTGCGTGGGATCCATATCGGGGATAGTCCATGTTTGTCCGGCGTTGTTGCTTCTGATGGTCAGGATGCCGCCAAAATATAAGGTATCGGCAGTAGCGGGCGTACACGAAAAAGAATTGGGCCCGAAAGGTGAATTGCCCACCCAATCGGAGTACTGTCCTTTGAATTGCCAAGTGTTGGCATTGTCATTAGAGGCGTAAAATTTTCCGTCATCGCCATTTCCTATCCACGCCCGAAGCCTTATTGTTGAACCTTGAACCGTGCCTGTCAGCAGGCATCCATGCAAACCGGCAATGCCCGAAATCAAGCCTTTATAGGTGCGGTTTCCATTTGCGGTTTGTACCGCAAAAACACTGTCTTCCAATGCCAGATAAAGTTGAGCGGGATCAGCAACGGGCGGTAGCCACATATCGCTTTTGTTGTGCCGCCCCCCATCGCCAACGGGTATTTGCGAGCGATAGAGGAGGGTAAAATTAGAAGCCAGATTGACCGATTTATAAACCGAATAGTAGTCGGTCGGAATGCTTTGGTTGTACTCCTGCACAAAAGCATACACCGTATGATTGGCATCGTTGCTGACCTGCACCCTTCTTAATCCCATAATGGGAAAACTGTTAAGCCCAACCGACTGTTGCCAGGTTTCCCCGTTGTCGTCCGAATAAAAAATACCCCAACCATTGAGCGTTTTTTGCCAACCGCCTACGATTATCCTGATGTTGCTGCCGGTTTGAATGGCTTTTATAAAAGAAGCCACTCCAAGCGCAAGGGGAAACTGATCGTTGAGCGGTTGCCAATCAGTACCGGTCAGCGATCCGGTAAAAATAATGCCGTAGTCGCTGACGGCGTATATTTTTTGCCCGGCAAAATCAATATCCATGTCGGTTATTCTGCCGGGAATGTTAGACGGTCCCCGCTCTTTCCATACTCCGATGGGCAGTGTCGACTCTTGCATTTCGCTACCCTGCATACTGCTTTCTGCCAATGTGCGCAGGCTTGCAGCTTCCAATGCCTTCCAGCTTTGGCCGGGCGCAACAGGATGGGTGATTTCTATCCACTCATCAGGTCGGCGGGTTCGCGCTTCTTCGGGTTTGTCTATCGGGGTTTGGTGAATTTTTGCCGGTTTGGGAGGTACAAACATCCTGTTCAGCTCGGAAGAGTTTTGGTGTTGATAACCAATGAATACCAACAGCGACATCAGAAAAACAAGCGCAAACACTGACAAATAACGGGCAGAATGAAGCATAAGCTACTGTAGTTTAGTTTGCAAATGTAGCTTATTTTGGGGGGATTTTGGATGGTGGGGTTTAGTCGTTTGTGGGGACACAAACAATGGCGTAGTTAAATAGTTACTGTCGTTTATTCATGTTTTCGAGGTTTGAACCGATATTTTATGCCTATAGCCACTGGAAATAACCTATCGGTAGTGCCGCTTAGTTTAGTATGATAACTGGCGTTAAGAGGTATATCGCCCCTTAATTCAAGCGTAAACCAAGAAGGTTTAAAAGAAACGGCAGTAGTGAAGACCGAGTACCCACTTTCGGCATTCAGCAATAAGTTACGGTTAATACCATTGTATATCCATCCATAACCTGCCTGAAGCGACAAGGATTTGTTTTTCTTTTGCAAAACCCTATACTCGGCTTCCAAGTAGGTTTGGGTATGGAAATGGGTAATGACAAAGGGCTGCAACTGGATGGGAGTAGTTGGAGGAATGCCCACGGGGATGTCGGGTGGTCCTACAGATAACAATATGTCGTTTCGCAGGTTAAAAGCAAGCGATTTGTGAGGACTGTATAAACTCAAACCCATAGAAACGCCACCCAGATAGGGCACATATTTTATCCCGGCTTCTAAGTTCAAGTCGTATTCTTGGGAAGTAGCAGGCGGAGGATTGCTTTCTTGAGCATGACTATTGGCTTGTACCAACGTGAGTAGTAACACAACAACAACACGGCAGCAAAAGGGTATAAAGATTGAGGTTGCCATTTTCTAATAATTTTTCTTTTGATTGAAATGGTAAATGGAACTTGTTTGGAGGCTGAAAAGTAAATAAACAGATGGATACTGCTCGATTTGGCAAATGCATTTTATTGGATATTATTCATTGCGGCAACAAATTTGTTTTTATGGAACAAATAGTAGCGTGCGTATTTCACACTATCGGGCAACACTAAGCCTCGTAACAAATCATCATTAAACAGCCGAATGTTTTTTCGGTAAAAGTCTGTTTCATAATACTCGTGATGAACCGTAAGTAATGGATTAGTTAGTAGCGTTTTTTGGCGATTAAATTCCTCCATATCATAGTAGGCTGCCACAACAAAAAGGTTGTACCCCTTTTTGTTACAGGCCTGTTGAGCACTAATCAGGGAAACACAATTCTCCCCCCGACAACGGGGCGACCAGTTATAAACTACCGTAGAATCAATATGTTGAATCGAATTTAAGACACTTTGTGCAGTTACCGCATAAATGATATGCTTGTTTGTATCAGGTATCATTTGGCCTGCCGGCACAAAAACTATCTGCTCCTTTTGAGAAAAAGATAACTTATTATACCCGCTATGCAAACTTGGTGCTTTAATGCTTAGGCAACTTTGAAGGGAGAGCACAATAGAGAGCACTACGCCGTAGAGTTTCATAATTGGAGTCTTGTTTTAAAGTTTGGTGATTGTTTTGCCACCTACCAGCAGGCAGGTCGGAACCTTATGACCTTAGTAACCGAATAATTTCATATCATTGCGACCTTATTACCTTATACCCAATTTTTTGTTTCTTGATGCCGTTTTATTCCTAAGGTTATAAGGTTTGAAACCTAACTTTTTGCCACATTTTGACTAAGGTAATAAGGTTTTTTAAATAACCTTCCACCCGATTATTACTAAAGTCAATAGTTCGCTGAACTTATAAGAATTTGGGAATGGGAAATTACTCTTAAAAAGGCAGAAAAATAGTTAAAACACAAACAGAGCCGGTAATAGAAAGAAAAAAAGAGAAATTAAGGTATCTTTACCGCACGAAATATGATTTTTGAACAGACTCTTTAAATCAAAAGGCGTAAAATACCAAATTAGCCTGCTTGCTATATTACTAAATTCAAAAAACTTATCCTTATGAATTATCTTAAAACGCTTACAATACTACTGTTCAGTACAGTCATCACTTTCTCCGCCTGTAATGAAAGTACTGATTCCGGTAAACAAGAAGTCAAAGAATCGCCAATAGTTTCAGAGCCGCCGGCTACACCAAATGCGGCTACTCCTGAGCCTCCTCAAAATGCAGCAGGTGTTTGGCACTATACCTGTAGTAAAGGTTGCGCCGGAGGTTCCGGAACGGCGGGTAATTGCGCTGTTTGTGGAGGGCCTTTAGCACATAACTCGGCTTATCATTCCAATGCTAACAGTACGCCACCTAATCCGTCAACCGCAACTCCTTCACCTACACTTTCTTCACCCACAACTCCTAAAGCTGCCGAACCTGCACAAAATGCAGCCGGAGTATGGCATTATACCTGTGGAAAAGGATGTCCGGGAGGAGCCGGATCGGCAGGCACTTGTAGCACATGTGGTGGGCCATTGGCTCATAACCAAGCCTATCATCAGTAAGCGGTAAAGTGTTTTAGTTTACGAGGTTTTCAACCCACGAAGTACTGTTTCCCGAAAGTATAACTACAAACAAAGGCTGCTCTTAATAAGGGCAGCCTTTGTTATAAACGATGAAGTAAAAACACAAAATACTTAGTTTCTGAAAACTACGGAAAACTTTGAGAACTGAAACAAAAGTAATAATTTGGTGGTTA